>DAIPZP010000156.1:0-5000 GCA_036782155.1 Propionibacteriaceae bacterium | reverse complement strand
GGGCTGACCACGGCGTGGCCCCTCTAGATCGTCCCGGGACGGAGCTGGCAGGTGAGCCTGGCCGTCGTCATGCGGTGGCCCTGCTCGTCGGAGATGACGATTTCGTACGTCACGGTCGTCGCCCCCAGGTACAGCGGACGCGCGACGCCCGTCACCCAGCCCTCGCGCGCCGCGCGGTGGTGCGTCGCGTTGATGTCGACACCGACGGGGAGCAGGTCGCGCTCGCGTCCGTACGCGTAGGCGGCGATCGACCCCAGCCCTTCCGCGAGCGCGCACGCGGCGCCGCCATGGAGGATGCCGGCGATCTGGGTGTTGCCCTCGACCGGCATCCGGCCTCGGGTCTCCTCCGCCGACACCTTCTCGATGACCACGCCGAGCCGCTCCTCGAGCGGGCTCGTCATGGTCGCCATCCAGTCTGGAAGATCCTCGTGTGTCACCCCCGTACTTTGGCAGACGCATCCACATGAGTTGTGTCAGTCCGGGCGGATAGAGTCGCGGGCATGGCGATCCAGACCTCTGAGCGGCCCAGGCTTCTGCTCATCGACGGCCATTCGATCGCGTACCGGGCGTTCTTCGCCCTGCCGGTGGAGAACTTCTCGACGTCGACCGGTCAGCACACGAACGGGGTGTACGGGTTCACCTCGATGCTCATCAACGTGCTCCGCGACGAGGCGCCGACCCACCTCGCCGTGGCGTTCGACGTGTCCCGCCAGACGTTCCGCATGGAGCTGTACGCGCAGTACAAGGGCAATCGCTCCGCCTCGCCGCCCGAGTTCTCTGGGCAGGTGGCGCTCGTCAAGGAAGTTCTCGACGCCCTGAACGTGGTCCACCTCGAGCTGGACGGCTACGAGGCTGACGACATCATCGCGACGCTGACCACGAAGGCCGTCGAGGACGGCCTGGACGTGCTGATCGTCACCGGCGACCGCGACGCCCTCCAGCTCGTCAACGACCACGTCACGGTGCTCTACCCGCGCAAGGGGGTGTCCGACCTCGCGCGGATGACCCCGGCGGCCGTCCAGGACAAGTACTTCGTCACCCCCGACCGCTACCCGGAGCTCGCCGCGCTCGTGGGAGAGACGAGCGACAACCTGCCGGGAGTGCCCGGTGTAGGTCCGAAGACCGCCGCGAAGTGGCTGGAGGCGTACGACGGGTTGGAGAACCTCGTGCGCCAGGCGGCTGACGTCCCCGGCAAGGCAGGGGAGTCGTTCCGCGAGCACCTCGACGACGTGACGACCAACCGGCGGGTCAACGCGCTCATTCGCGACCTTCACCTGCCGTTCGGCAGTGCCGACTTCGAGAGACGGCACTGGGACCGCGACGCGGTGCACCGGCTGTTCGACGGGCTCGAGTTCCGGGTGCTGCGCGATCGGTTGTTCGAGGTGCTGCCCGCGGAGGAGCCCACTGCCGAGGGCGGATTCGAGATCGTCGGCGACGTCCTCGAGCCCGGCACCGTACGGGACTGGCTGGCTGCTCACGGGTCGGGCGTCCTGACCGGGATCGAAGCCGTCGGGCGCTGGGGGAGCGGCACGGGTGACCTCGTCGCGCTGGCGCTGGCGAGCGCCGACGGCGCCGCTGCATACCTCGACGTCACCGAGCTGAGCCCCGACGACGACGCGGCGCTCGCCGCCTGGCTGAGCGACCCCGCCCACCCGAAGGCCGTCCACGACGCCAAGGGGCCGCTGCTGGCCATCTGGGCGCGCGGCTGGGACCTCGACGGGCTGGTGAGCGACACCCAGGTCGCCGCGTACCTGCTGCGGCCCGACCAGCGCACGTACGATCTGGGCGACCTCGCGCTGCGTCATCTGAAGCGCGAGCTGCGCGCTGAGGTGGGCGGCGGTCTGGCAGGCAATCCCGACGACCAGCTGATGCTCGACTTCGGCGACGAGGGCGCCGACTCGGTCGAGGTGGCGCAGGCCGCCATGCTCAGGGCCCGTGCGGTCATCGACCTGGCCGAGGCGTTGAGGCTCGAGCTCGAAAGCCAGGGAGGGACGCTGCTGGTACGCGACGTCGAGCTGCCGCTGCTGCGCACGCTCGCCACGATGGAGCGCACCGGGATCGCCGTCGACACCGACCTGCTCGACGAGCTGTGGCGTGGGTTCGACGACCGCGTGTCGTCCGCCGCGTCCGCCGCGTACGACGTCATCGGCAAGCAGATCAACCTGGGTTCGCCCAAGCAGCTCCAGACCGTCCTGTTCGACGAGCTGCACATGCCGAAGACCCGCAAGCTCAAGAGCGGCTACACGACCGATGCGGACGCGCTCGAGGGGCTGTACGCGAAGACCGGTCACCCGTTCCTCGCCCACCTGCTCGAGCACCGCGACGCCATCCGGTTGCGGCAGACCGTCGAGGGGCTGCAGAAGTCGGTCGCTGACGACGGCAGGGTGCACACGACGTACGTGCAGACGATCGCCGCGACGGGGCGGCTGAGCTCCACCGACCCCAACCTGCAGAACATCCCTGTACGGACCGAGGCGGGACGCCGTATCCGCGAGGCGTTCGTCGTCGGGGCCGGCTACGAGACGCTGATCACGGCCGACTACAGCCAGATCGAGATGCGGATCATGGCGCACGCCTCGCGCGACAAGGGCCTCATCCAGGCGTTCCGGTCAGGGCACGACTTCCACACCGTGATGGCGGCCCGCGTGTTCGGCGTCGCCCCCGATGCGGTCTCGATCACCGAACGGGCCCGCATCAAGGCCATGAACTACGGCCTCGCGTACGGGCTGAGCGCGTTCGGCCTGTCCCAGCAGCTCGGCATCGAGACGTCCGAGGCGCGAGTGCTCATGGACGAGTACTTCGAGCAGTTCGGCGGCGTGCGCGACTACCTCATGGGCGTCGTCGCCGAGGCGCGGAAGACCGGCTACACCGAGACCCTCCTCGGCAGACGCCGGTACTTGCCCGACCTCGGCTCGTCCAACCGCCAGCGCCGTGAGATGGCCGAACGGATGGCGCTCAACGCCCCGATCCAAGGCTCCGCAGCCGACATCATCAAGGTCGCGATGCTCGACGTCGAGTCGGGTTTGCAGGCTGCCGGGCTCGCCAGCCGGATGCTGCTGCAGGTGCACGACGAGCTCGTGCTCGAGGTCGCGCCGGGAGAGCGTGACCAGGTCGAGGCGCTGGTGCGGGACAAGATGTCCGGCGCGATGGCCCTCGATGTCCCACTCGACGTGTCGGTCGGCGTGGGTAGGTCCTGGTACGAGGCGGCGCACTGATGACGCAGACTCTTGCAGAGCTCACGTCGGTCGACGACCCGGCGGGTCCGCTGCTGAGGGAGTGGCTCGAGGCCGGGCAGGTCGACGCCCAGATCCTGGCGGTCGAGCCGGAGCGCCGCGACCAGTGCCTGGTCGGCATGCAAGTGACGCTGCGGTCGGTGCTCGGTGCGCTCGCATACGAGACGGGCGGCCTGCTCATCGACCACGGCTGGCTACGGCTCCTCGGCGGCGGTCACGGGACCTTGCCGTCCCTGTACGAGGCGCTGGGCCTGAACGAGGGCTCCACAGCCCCTGAGTACTTCGTGCTCGGGTGGGACGTCGTCGGCGGGGTCTTCGCTCTCGACGGAGGCGCGCTCCGCGGGGTGAAGGGCCACGTCTGCTACTACGCCCCTGACGCGCTCCAATGGGAGAACCTCGATTTCGGCCACGCCGAGTTCGTACGGTGGACCCTCACGGGTGGTCTCGCGACGTTCGCCGCCGACCTGCGCTGGGAGGGCTGGGAGACCGAGGCGCCGGAGATCCCGCTCGACGAGGTCTACCTCAGTGACCCCCCGTTGTGGACACCCGAAGGCCAGGAGGTGGACGAGGCGGCGCGCAAGCGCGTGAGGGTCGACGAGCTTCTTGCTCGTCACGGGGAGGCTGCCGCGGCGATGGCGTACCCGGCGCCTTCCGACCCGGATTGACCGCCTGATTCAGGCACAGGTAGGCTTCCGGTTGCGCTGTGACCTGCGCGGCTTCGGCATGGAGTAGGTCGCGCTCGTGATGGTTCAGGTCTCGCACCCGCACTCGATCGAGGGTCGCGGCGTGCCACTACTCGCACCACCATCAATGGAGCCCCACTACATGACCTTCACCTACGAGGCACCGCAGATCGCCATCGACGACCTGGGTTCGCCCGAGGAATTCCTCGCCGCGGTTGACGCGACCATCAAGTACTTCAACGACGGCGACATCGTCACCGGCACCGTCGTCAAGGTCGACAGGGACGAAGTCCTGCTCGACATCGGTTACAAGACCGAAGGTGTCATCCCCTCCAAAGAGCTCTCCATCAAGCACGACGTGGACCCGCACGAGGTCGTCTCCGTCGGCGATGAGATCGAGGCCCTCGTTCAGCAGAAGGAGGACAAGGAGGGCCGGCTGATCCTGTCCAAGAAGCGTGCGCAGTACGAGCGCGCCTGGGGCACGATCGAGAAGGTCAAGGAAGCCGACGGCGTCGTCACCGGCCGCGTCATCGAGGTCGTCAAGGGCGGTCTGATCATCGACATCGGCCTGCGCGGCTTCCTGCCCGCGTCGCTCGTCGAGATGCGCCGGGTGCGCGACCTGCAGCCCTACGTCGGCAAGACGCTCGAGGCCAAGATCATCGAGCTCGACAAGAACCGCAACAACGTCGTGCTGTCGCGTCGCGCGTGGCTCGAGCAGACCCAGTCCGAGGTGCGCAGCGAGTTCCTGAACAAGCTGGCCAAGGGCCAGGTCCGCACCGGTGTCGTGTCCTCGATCGTCAACTTCGGCGCGTTCGTCGACCTCGGCGGCGTCGACGGCCTGGTGCACGTCTCCGAGCTTTCGTGGAAGCACATCGACCACCCCAGCGAGGTCGTCGAGGTCGGCCAGGAGGTCACCGTCGAGGTGCTCGACATCGATCTCGATCGCGAGCGGGTGTCGCTGTCGCTGAAGGCCACGCAGGAAGATCCGTGGCGCCAGTTCGCGCGCACGCACCAGATCGGCCAGGTCGTGCCGGGCAAGGTCACCAAGCTGGTGCCGTTCGGTGCATTCGTCCGCGTCCAGGAC
>DAIPZP010000155.1:0-5039 GCA_036782155.1 Propionibacteriaceae bacterium | reverse complement strand
TGCGGGTCGTGCGTGTCCTCGTCGGACCAGTCCCCTGGGCTCATGACGAGCTCGATGTCGGGGTCGATGCCGTGGTTCTCGACGTCCCAGCCGTGAGTGTCGAAGTGGAACGAGTACCTGGGCTGTGTCACCCCCGTACCGTCGACGAGGTCGAACCGGCCGTCGTAGCCGACAACGCCTCCCCACGACCGCTGGCCCACCACCGGGCCGAGCTTCAGCTCTTGCGCGGCCGCGCAGACGATGTCGCCGTCTGAACCCGCGAACTGGTTCGTGACGAAGACGACCGGGCCGCGACGGCCGGCGGAGGGGTACGGCTCGGGCGCGCCGTGGCGTACGACATCCCAACCGATGATCCTGCGGCTCAGCCGCTCGATGATCAGCTGCGAGGTGTGACCGCCGCCGTTGTAACGCATGTCCGCGACGAGCCCCTCGTGGGACATCGCGAGGTCGAGGCCGCGGTGGAACTGCGCCCAACCCGTCGCCAACATGTCGGGCACGTGCAGGTAGCCGAGACGCCCGCCCGATGCCTCCTCCACGTACGCGATCCTGCTCGCGACCCACGCCTGGTACCTCAGCGGCGTCTCGTTCGCCGTCGGGATCACCGCCACCCGCCGGGCGGTGCTACCGCGCCTCAACGTGACCTCGACGACCGTGTCCGCCGCGCCGACGAGCAGCGGGCCGACCCCACGCCGATCCACGGCCTGGCCGTCGATGGACACGATGACGTCTCCGGGCTGCGCATCGACGCCCGCGGCGCGCAGCGGAGACCGCGCCTCAGGGTCCGAGGACTCCCCCGGCAGGATCCGTACGATCCGTGCGCCATCTGCATCCGGCTCGAAGTCGGCGCCGAGCAGACCCTGGACCGGCTTACCCTTCGCGGGCGGCGGCTGTACGTACGCGTGCGAGGTGTTGAGCTCGCCGACCGTCTCCCAGAGGATGTCGACGAGGTCGTCGAACGTACGGACCCGCTCGACACTCGGCCGGTGCCGGTCGAGGACCTTGCCCCAGTCCGTACCGTCCATGTCCTCGCGCCAGTAGAAGTCGCGCATGAGCCGGCCGTTCTCGTCGAACATCTGCCGCCACATGGGCCGCGGGTCCACCGTGCGCCGCAGCCGTGCGAGGTCGACGTTGACCCTTGCGGGGTCGTCGTCCTCGAGCTTGTTGGTCGACGGGACGACCAGCAGCTCGTCCTTCAGCCTGAGCACCACGCGCTCGCCGTCGCCGGACACCTCGAACGCCTCGCACGGGCCGAGGACGGTGACCGAGCGCGTGTCGAACGCGTACCGCTCGAGCACGTCGGGATCGGGTTCCTTGGTGACACCCGCCCGACCTGCGCCGAGTTCTCCGGCCGGAGCCACGACCCGGCGCCACAGCACGCCGTCCTTCGCGGCGCGGAGGTCCTGGTAGTCGCCGGACGGTACGGGGAAGGGCACCAGCCGCTCCTCGAAGCCGTCGGCGTCGAGCTCGACCGAGACGACCTGCTTCGGGGCGTCGTCCTTCTTGCCCGTCGGGGTTGCCTCGGACTGGACCTTGCTGATCGGCCACCCGTCGGCGGCGGCCCCGAACGGCGCCGGTGCGGTCGCTGACAGCGGCACGAGGTAGGGCCGAACCGTACCGATGAAGGACAGGTCGAATCCCTGCTCGTCGTAGCGGGGATCGAACGTCCGTGCGCTGAGGAACACGAGGTGCTGGCCGTCAAGGGTGAAGGCAGGGTTCGTGTCGTGGAAGCGGCCGGAGGTGAGGGCCTCGACACGGCTGCGACGAGCCCGAAGGTCCGCGTAGTACAGGCGGGTCGTCATCCCGGTACCGGTCGGCGCCACCCACGCCAGGTAGCGGCCGTCGGGTGAGAACGCCAGCCCGGTGGCTTCGCCCTCCGGTGAGGTACCGAGGTCGGTGACGCGTCCGTCTGACACGCGCACCGTGGCAATCCGGCCGTCTCCAGTCACCACAGCGAGGACCGAGCCATCGGGTGCGGCTGCCAGCGAAAGCACCCGGCCCAGCCTCCCGCGCGCGATCCGGCGCGCCTCACCGGTGCCGTCAGCCGCACGGATCTCGAGCGCGTCCTCGCCGAAATGGTCGGTGACGTACGCGACCTGGCCGGTGCTGCCGATGTGGCGCGGCAACCTGGCACGTACCCCCGGCGCCGCCGACAGAGCTCGCGCCGGGCCCGCGCGATGGGTCAGCGCGAAGATCGCGCCGTGCCACTCGAGGACCGACAGGTCGCCGCCCTGATCCGGCTGAGGTGTCATGAGGCGCTGCGTCGGCGCGATGGTGAGGGGTCGTATGGGGGCGGCGAGCTGTACGTCGACGCGGTGCGGCGCAGAGTCCAGCGTCGCCATCTCGTACAGGCGGCCGCGCGCGTGGTAGACGATCCGCGTGCCATCGGTCGTGGGGTTGCGCACGTAGCCGGCATCGGCGTCGTGCTGCGTGTGCTGGGTGAGGTCACCGCCCGTGGCGTCGATCGACCAGAGCTGCGCCTGCTCGTCCGCGTGAGAGGGGAACGTAGCGCCGAGGTCGGAGGTGAAGATCAGCCTGTCGCCTACCCATGCCGGCGAGTAGATGCCTGCGGTCTCGTCGGGGAGCGCCCGCGTCCAAGGCCCCTTCTCCGACCCCAACCACAGCTGTGGCGCCGTGCCGCCCCGGTAGCGCTTCCACATGGCCAGGTCGCGCCAGTACGGCGTGGTCACAGCGACCGTCGCGTCCTCGCGGACAGCTGCTGACATGGCCGTCCCGTACGGGAGCTTGGTCGCCGCACCGTCGAGGTCGACGGCGTGGAGCCACATCCGCACCCGGTAGGGCTGCCCTGCGGCGGAGGCGACGAGGATCGTCGAGTCGTCGAGCCAGCCGTCGACGTACGTGTGCTGGACGCCCCAGTACGTGACCTGCCGCACCTCGCCCGTGCCCAGGTCGAGCACGAAGACCTCGGGCACGTTGCCAACGATGCGGGTGTACGCGATGCGCAAGCCGTCGGGCGAGAACCGGGGATGCCGGACGGGCGATCGTTCGCTGGTCAGGCGTGAGGCTCGACCACCGGTGGTGGGAACCAGCCACAAGTCGTCATCGGCCACGAACACGATGTCGTCGCCCCAGATGTGTGGGTAGCGAAGGTAGCTTTCGGTCACCCGGCCAACCTAGCAACGACATCCGAACCAGCGCATCGGTCTTTGAGTCGACCGATACGGCGAGCTGTGGCTCAGGCGCTCTTGTCGCGGCGCGAGGACCGCATGACGAGCGTGGGCTCGACGCCTTCGCGGATGCACTCGCCGGTGACGACGACGGTGGCGATGTCGTCGGAGCTCGGCACCTCGAACATCACATTGAGCAGCGCTTCCTCGATGATCGCCCGCAGGCCGCGTGCGCCGGTGCCGCGGTTGAGCGCGAGATCGGCGATGGCGTCGATGGCCTCTGCGGTGAGCTCCAGCTCGACACCATCGAGCTCGAACAGCTTGTGGAACTGCTTGACCAGTGCATTGCGAGGCTCGATCAGGATCCGTACGAGCGCGTCCTTGTCGAGCGGCGACACCGAAGCGACCATCGGCAGACGGCCGATGAACTCAGGGATCAGGCCGAACTTGTGAAGGTCCTCGGGGCGTACGTCGATGAAGGGGTCGTCGTCCTTCTTGTGGGCCACAGCATCGTTGGTGAAGCCCAGCGGCCGCTTGCCGACGCGGGCGCTGATGATGTCCTCGAGGCCGGAGAACGCCCCGCCGACGATGAACAGCACGTTCGTCGTGTCGATCTGGATGAAGTCTTGGTGGGGGTGCTTGCGACCACCCTGGGGAGGTACGGAGGCGGTCGTGCCCTCGAGGATCTTCAGCAGCGCTTGCTGCACACCCTCACCGGACACGTCACGCGTGATCGACGGGTTGTCGGACTTCCGCGCCACCTTGTCGATCTCGTCGATGTAGATGATGCCCGTCTCGGCCTTCTTCACGTCGAAGTCAGCGGACTGGATCAGCTTGAGGAGGATGTTCTCCACATCCTCGCCCACGTAGCCGGCCTCGGTCAGCGCCGTGGCGTCGGCCATGGCGAACGGCACGTTGAGCATCTTCGCGAGCGTCTGGGCCAGGTAGGTCTTGCCGCAACCCGTGGGGCCGATGAGGAGGATGTTCGACTTGCCGAGCTCGACCGGGTCTTCGTCTGCGGCCCGGCGAGGCTGGATCGAGGAGCGGGCCTGGACGCGCTTGTAGTGGTTGTAGACCGCGACCGCGAGCGTCTTCTTCGCGCGGTCCTGGCCGATCACGTACTCGTCGAGGAAGGCCCGGATGTCGCGAGGCTTGGGAAGCTCCTCGATCAGTCCGAGGTCTGGCCCTTCGGCGAACTCGTCCTCGATGATCTCGTTGCACAGCTCGATGCACTCGTCGCAGATGTAGATCGCGGGACCCGCGATCAACTTCTTGACCTGCTTCTGGCTCTTCCCGCAGAAGGAACACTTCAGCAGGTCGCTCGTCTCGCCGATGCGAGCCATGCTGTCCTCCTTCTGCCGCCCCACCACTGGTGCGGACCTTCACGATAACCCGTCCCCGCTCCGAGGCGCGGGGACTTCCAGGGGTGTGTCAGGCTTCCTTGAGAGATGCGAGGATCTCGTCGACGATTCCGTACTTCACCGCTTCGGCGGCCGTGAGGTACTTGTCGCGCTCGATGTCCTTCGAGATCGTCGCGACCGGCTGACCTGTGTCGCTGGCGAGCATCTCCTCCATGAGGGCCCTGATGCGGAGGATCTCCCTCGCCTGGATCTCGAGGTCGGACGACTGCCCGTAGCCACCCTCGGTCGCAGGCTGGTGGATGAGGATGCGGCTGTTCGGCAGCGCCAGACGCTTGCCCTTCGTGCCGGCAGCCAGCAGGACCGCGGCGGCCGAGGCAGCCTGCCCGAGGCAGATGGTCCGCACGTCCGGCTTGATGTACTGCATCGTGTCGTAGATCGCCGTCAGCGCCGTGAACGAGCCGCCGGGCGAGTTGATGTAGATGCTGATCTCACGCTCCGCGTCCATCGACTGGAGGCAGAGCAGCTGCGCCATCACCGCGTTGGCGATGTCGTC
>DAIPZP010000154.1:294-5043 GCA_036782155.1 Propionibacteriaceae bacterium | reverse complement strand
GCCAACGTGCCCGACTCTCGGCTCACAAGGCACAGCGCGCAATCCGGCTTACAGGCCGGGTATGAAGCTCCTTGTGAGAGTGGGGATCGCGCCTGGCCGCAGACTGAATCCTGTCGCCTCATCCACTGCTTGAAGCCATGCCTGGGCCGTGGACTCGAACCCTTCTTCGTCACGCGTGTGAGATAGGACGCAAGATCCGGTCAATGTCATCCACCCGGACCCGGATCAGCCTCCGTCCGAGTCGTGACGCCGGCAGTTCCCCCGCTCTGACCCGGCGTCGCAGCGTGTCCACGCTCACCCCGCACCTCTCGGCAGCGCGCTGCAGCGACATCCACACGGGCATTTGAGGCTCTCGCAGGGGCCCGCCCACTCGATGACTCGACATTTCAACACCTCTCGCTCGAGTGCATCCCTGCTGAGCGGCGGGACAGGAGCATGAGAAGTGTCTCCATAATCCGCCGTGGGATGCCACGTCAACAGAAGTGCGAGCGCCCAGGCTTCCTGACCAGGCTCTACGAGGATTGCTCTGCGATGAACGTGCCCATGACACGAAGGCGGTCGCGCTACACAACTTCCCGGCGACCGCTGCGACCTGGAGAGGGAGCACCGACAGTCATCGTCCAGCCGCCTCGTGCCTGAGCTTCGGAAGCGACCCCGAAGGGTCTCTATGTTGCGCGTATGTTGTGCAAAGGCTCTCAATATGCCTCTGACTAGGTGGAGCTAACGGGATTCGAACCCGTGGCCTCTTCCATGCCATGGAAGCGCGCTACCAACTGCGCCATAGCCCCTCAGCCGCCGAAGCGACCCGTGACACTCTATCCCAGGAGAGCGGCCCGATGCGAACTCAGCGACGAGGTCGCTCGCCCGCCAGGAGACCCGGTGCGGGGCCCCCTTGGTCACCTTCCAAGGGCGCCGACTCGATGCCGTCGAGGCTGATCCGGGGGCAGTCACGCCAGAGCCGCTCGAGCGCGTACAGCTGCCTCTCGTCGCTGTGCTGCACGTGGACCACCACATCGCCGTAGTCGAGCAGCACCCAGCGGTTCTCGCGCCCGCCTTCGCGCCGCAGCGGCTTGGTGGAATGACCCAGGAGCCGCTCCTCGACGGCGTCGACTACCGCGCCGACCTGGCGCTCGTTGGTGGCCGTGACGATGAGGAAGACGTCGGTGATGCCGAGTTGCTCGGACACGTCGAAGGCGACCAGATCGCCGCCCTTCTTCGAGGCCGCGGCTTCAGCCGCGAGCCGGGTGAGCGCGATCGCTTGGTGGGTTGCTGGCACGAAACTCCTAGTGTTCGCGGTAGAGACCGCGTTTGGCGATGTACTGCACGATGCCGTCCGGCACGAGGTACCAGATCGGAAGTCCTTCGGTGACGCGTCGCCGGCAGTCCGTCGACGAGATGGACAGCGCCGGCACCTCGATCAGCGTGACCCTGTCCGAGGGCAGGTGGTCCACGGTTGACTCGTCGAGGGGCGACCCTGGACGAGTGACGCCGATGAAGTGGGCGAGGTCGAACAGCTTCTCCGCCCCGCGCCAGGTGAGGATCTGGCTCAGCGCGTCGGCGCCGGTGATGAAGAAGAGGTCGGTGTCCTTACTGACCTGGGCGCGCAGGTCAGCGAGGGTGTCGACCGTGTACGTGTTCCCCACACGCGCGATGTCGACACGGCTCGTCGAGAAGCGAGGGTTCGACGCCGTCGCGATGACCGTCATGAGGTAGCGGTCCTCCGCCTGCGAGACCTTCCGGTCGGCCTTCTGCCAGGGCTGACCGGTGGGTACGAAGACGACCTCGTCGAGCGCGAATCGCGCGGCGACCTCACTGGCGGCGACGAGGTGGCCGTGGTGGATGGGGTCGAAGGTTCCACCCATGACACCGAGGCGGTGGCGGGTGGCGCCCGGGGTGCGGGCGAGCCCACTGGGCAGAGTCATGGGCGCCTCACCAGTGAGGACGCCCCTTGCCGAAGGATCGGAGCACCCCGAGGACGCTCACAAAGATCCCCAGGGCGATGAGTCCGAACACCCACGTCGGCACGCCGAAGTCGATCCCGGTCACCAACAGATGCAGCATGCGCGGGATCCTACCGGCTCATGCCGAAAAAGGGTCAGCCACGGAATCCGTACGCTCACGGGCGGATCTGTCCCGACCCGGTCACCACGTACTTCGTGCTCGTCATCTCGGGCAGCGCCATCGGCCCGCGGGCGTGCAGCTTCTGGGTCGAGATCCCTATCTCCGCGCCGAATCCGAACTCGCCACCGTCGGTGAAGCGGCTGCTGGCGTTGACGAGGACGACTGCCGCGTCGACCTCGGCGACGAACCGCTCAGCCGCTGTGAGGTCACGGGTGATGATCGTCTCCGAATGGCCCGTGGTGTGCTCGCGGATGTGGGTCAGGGCAGCGTCGAAGTCATCGACGACGCGCGCCGCGAGATCGAGCGTGAGGTATTCGCCGTCGTACTCCCCCGGCCCGGCCGGTACGACATCGGCCGACGCCGCGCAGAACGCCGCGTCGCCGTGGACGGTGACACCCTTCTCCTTCATGGCAGTGAGCAGGACAGGCAGCGCCGTGTCGGCGATCGCGGAATGCACGAGCAGCGTCTCCACCGAGTTGCACACGCTGGGTCGCTGGGTCTTGGCGTTCACGAGGATGTCGCGCGCCATGTCGAGATCGGCGGTGGCGTCCACGTACAGGTGGCAGTTCCCCGTGCCCGTCTCGATCACCGGCACCTTCGACCCGTCGACCACCGCCGCGATCAGCCCGGCACCACCCCGCGGCACGAGCACGTCGACCTTGCCCCGTGCGGCCATCAGCGCTGCGGAGGCGTCGCGTCCTGCAGGCAGCAGCTGTACGGAATCGGCCGGTAGCCCAGAGGCTTCCAAGCCCTCGCGGAGAGCCGCGACGACGGCTTGGTTCGACCGTTCGGCCGATCGTGAACCGCAGAGCAGCACGGCGTTGCCCGACTTGAGGCAGATGCCAGCGGCGTCCGCGGTGACGTTGGGCCTGGCCTCGTAGATGATGCCGACCACGCCGAACGGCACGCGTACCTGCCGTATCTGCACGCCGTTCGGGTTCGTCCAGCCGCGCACCACGTCGCCCACCGGGTCGGCGAGCCGGGCCAGCGACCGCAGCCCGTCGGCCATGTCGGCGACCCGCTTCGAACTCAGGCACAACCGGTCGATGAGCCACTCGTCGGTGCCAGCCTCACGCGCTGCGGCAACGTCGGATGCGTTCGCCGTCAGGAGTTCGGCCTCGTGCGCCAGGAGCGCGTCGGCCATGGCTTCGAGCGCGGCGTCCTTGACCTCGCGGCGGGCGAGCGCGAGCGTACGGGAGGCGGCGCGGGCGGCGTCGGCCTGACGCGAGATGTCCATGGCGCCATGCTACGGCCGACGGATCCCTCACCCTGTGCCGCTCAGTCATTGAAAAATAAACATGAGAGTGCGCTGTGGCGTACTGCGTTCGCCCGCGAGTCCCGCTATCGTGCGTGCGACCGCCGCCGCGGTCACCTAGTCACCTACAGAAGGACTGCCCCGTGGCTTCCAATACTGCAGCAACCATTGAGCACCCGAAGGCGCAGACCGTCTTCATCCTCAGCATCGTCGGCATCTTCGTCGGCATCTGCGCACCCATCGCGTGGTACATGGGCGTTCAGGCCAAGAAGGAGATCGCAGCCTCCGGTCAGTACGCCTTCGCGGGCAACCTCAAGACCGGCACGCTGATCGGCAAGATCTTCACGATCCTCTGGATCATCGGCATCGTGCTGTGGATCGTCATGATGATCGTCGCCTTCGCACTGGCCGGTGCCGTTGCCGTGCACTCGTAAAGACGCCGTCACCACAGGCGCCCCACGAGGATCTCTCGTGGGGCGTCCGGCGTTTCGTCGGCGAGGTGTCGCCGTGCGTGTGTTGGCCGGTGCAACACATGCCACCGCAGGCGGTCCGGAGGCTGCTTCACGTAGCATTGCTGAGCATGACCCTCTCGTACGTGACGGACCTCGGCCCAGGCGTTGGAGCGCTCCCTCCACGCGCCCGGCTCGCGAGCGACGCTCCCAGGATCGACCTCGACGGAACCTGGCGGTTCCGGCTGGTCCCGACGCTCGACGACGTCACCGAGGGCTTCGAATCTCCTGCCTTCGACGTGTCCGGCTGGGACGAGATCCCGGTGCCGTCCACCTGGCAGATGATCGACATCGCCGGCGCGGCTCCGTACGGGAAACCCGCCTACCTCAACGTCCGCTACCCGTTCCCCGTCGACGTGCCGGTCCTGCCCGAAGCCAATCCGACCGGTGAGTACGTGCGGACGTTCACCTTGCCTGATGGGTTCGGCGATGCGGGCGTCCTGCGGTTCGAGGGCGTCGAGTCGTGCTTCGCGGTGTGGCTGAACGGTGTGCGGCTGGGCGACGCGAAGGGATCCCGGCTGCCGCACGAGTTCGACGTCAGCAAGGCCATCGTCAATGGTGAGAACACCCTCGCCGTACGTGTCCACCAGTACTCGTCGGGTTCGTACCTCGAGGACCAGGACTACTGGCGCGTCTCCGGCATCTTCCGCTCGGTGTCGCTGATCGCCACGCCGCTCGACGGCATCCGCGACGTGTTCGTCCACGCCTCGTACGCGTCCGGCACCGGCACGCTCACCCTCGACGTCGACCCGTCGACCGCCCGCCTCAGCGTGCCCGAGCTGGGCATCACGAACGCTGATCCCGCGGCCCCGTGGACCGGCCCCGTCGAGCCGTGGTCGGACGAGGAGCCCCGCCTGTACGACG
>DAIPZP010000154.1:0-284 GCA_036782155.1 Propionibacteriaceae bacterium | reverse complement strand
GTACGACGCTTACGTGTCGACGCCGACCGAGACCGTACGGCTGCGCATCGGGTTCCGTACGGTCGAGATCGTCGGCTCCGAGATCCGCCTCAACGGTGCGCCCGTGCTGTTCAGCGGCGTCAACCGGCACGAGTGGCACCCGGAGACCGGCCGCGCGCTGTCGCTGGAGACGATCCGCGACGAGCTCCACCTCATGAAGCGCTACAACATCAACGCGATCCGTACCTCCCACTACGCGCCAGATCCCCGCATGCTCGACCTGGCCGACGAGCTCGGCTTCCTCG
>DAIPZP010000153.1:0-5070 GCA_036782155.1 Propionibacteriaceae bacterium | reverse complement strand
CGCCACGGCAAGCTGCGCGTCAAAGGCATCGGCCCGAGGGATACGTACGGATAGGCGCCGGTTCGCATTTCGGCCGACCCCTCACTTCGGACCCGGCTTGGCAAGGCATGACCCGCCTGGCAATGCGCAGACACCTTGCCGAGCACCTCTTGCCTTGCCAAGCCGGGCGAACAGCCTGGGATCGACCGACCTGGCCCCGCCCACAGAGCCCCTGAGGGCCCCGGGAGCGTAGGGGACCTCGAACCGAGGAGGCAGAACCCGCCGAATCGGCCGTTCTGCACGGCCCAGAGGGGTTCTGCGGACCGCATGCCCCAGGTTTTCGGGTCCACCGGGGGTGTCTCGAGTCGTGCCCGGGCCGCTCGGCGGGTAGACTAAGCCCGTTCATAAGCGCCGGTGACCGCAGGACGTATGCGCGGGTCGCGGGCGGTGGCTCGGACACCGGCTTTCATGCCGGAAAGGACAAGGTTGCCAGTGGCCAAGCAGGATGCGCCCAGCGATGAGGAGTTTTCGGCCGAGGATCTCGAGGGCGTCCCTCAGGGCGAGCTGGAGAACGACGACGAGGCCGACATCCTGACCGAGGATTCGAGGATGGCGTCGAAGGTTGACGCCGGCGAGTACGACTCCGACTCGATCACCGTCCTCGAAGGCCTCGAGGCTGTACGCAAGAGGCCCAGCATGTACATCGGCTCCACCGGTGAGCGCGGCCTGCACCACCTCGTGTACGAGGTCGTCGACAACTCCGTCGACGAGGCACTCGCCGGCTACTGCGACACCATCGACATCCAGCTGCTGCCCAACGGGGGCGTACGCGTCACCGACAACGGCCGCGGCATCCCCGTCAAGATGCACCCGACCGAGGGCATCCCCGCGGTCACCCTGGCCCTCACCGTGCTGCACGCCGGCGGCAAGTTCGGCAACGGTGGCTACAAGGTGTCCGGCGGCCTGCACGGCGTGGGCGTCTCCGTCGTCAACGCCCTCTCGGCGCACCTGACCGTCGACGTCTACCGCGACGACCACCACTATCGGCAGTCGTTCTCGCTCGGCGACCCCGACGGCGAGCTCGAGGAGCTCGAGGAGACCGACCGCACCGGCACGACCGTCGAGTTCTACGCGTCGCCGGAGATCTTCGAGACCACGAACTACAGCTACGAGACCCTGGCCACACGCCTCCGGGAGATGGCCTTCCTCAACAAGGGCCTGACGATCATCATCACCGACGAACGGCTCGACCACGTCGACGACAACGGCGAACCTCTCAGCGACACGTTCCGGTACGACGCCGGCCTGATCGACTACGTCACGTACCTCATGGGCAGCAAGGACTCGATCCACCCGTCCGTCATCGCTGTCGAGGCGAACGCGCCCGCCCAGAACATGGGCCTCGAGGTCGCGATGCAGTGGAACACCTCGTACGCGGAGAGCGTCCACACGTTCGCCAACACGATCAACACCCACGAGGGCGGCACGCACGAAGAGGGCTTCCGCGCGGCACTCACCACCACGGTGAACCGGTGGGGTGAGACCTGGGGCCTCATCAAGAAGCGCGAGGATCGCGTGTCTGGCGACGACATCCGCGAGGGGCTCACCGCGATCATCTCGGTGAAGCTGTCCGAGCCGCAGTTCGAGGGCCAGACGAAGACCAAGCTCGGCAACACCGAGGCGAAGTCGTTCGTGCAGCGGGTCGTGAACGACAGGCTGGGCGACTGGTTCGAGAAGAACCCGGCCGAGGGCAGGGACATCGTCCGCAAGGCGCAGGCTGCGGCGACCGCACGGATCGCGGCACGCAAGGCCCGCGACATCGCCCGTAGCCGCAAGGGTCTTCTGGGCAGCGGCAGCCTGCCGGGCAAGCTCGCGGACTGCCAGTCGAACGACCCGGCCGAGTGCGAGGTGTTCATCGTCGAGGGCGACTCGGCCGGTGGCTCCGCGAAGGGCGGCCGCGATCCCCGTACCCAGGCGATCCTCCCCATCCGCGGCAAGATCCTCAACGTCGAGAAGGCTCGGCTCGACCGGATCCTCGCGAACAAGGAGGTCGAGGCGATCATCAACGCCCTCGGCACCGGCGTTCACGATGACTTCAACATCGAGAAGCTGCGCTACCACAAGATCGTGCTCATGGCCGACGCCGACGTCGACGGATCGCACATCCGGGTGCTGCTGCTCACGCTGCTGTTCCGGTTCATGAAGCCGGTCATCGACGCGGGCCACGTGTACCTCGCGCAGCCGCCGCTGTTCCGGCTCCGGTGGTCGAACTCGCCGCACGAGCTCGCGTACAACGACGCCGAACGGGACGCGCTGCGCGACGACGGCCTGGCTCATGGCAAGAAGCTGCCGCAGGTCAACCCGATCCAGCGGTACAAGGGTCTGGGCGAGATGGATGCCTCCGACCTGTGGGACACGACGATGGACCCCGAGGGCCGGATCCTGCTCCAGGTGACACTCGACGACGCGGCGCTCGCCGACCAGATGTTCACGATCCTCATGGGCGAGGACGTCGAGCAGCGCCGCCACTTCATCCAGCGCAACGCGAAGGACGTCCGCTTCCTCGACATCTGAGGGCGCGGCATAAGGGAGAGATTCGATGAGCGACGGTCCTTCTGATCCGATGGGCCCAGGCGAGCCCCCCGCCCCCGTCGAGGGCGCGGACAACAACGAGCTGGTGACGCCGTCGGCCGGCGGCCGTACGGAGCCGATCGACCTGCAGGTCGAGATCCAGCGCAGCTACCTCGACTACGCGATGAGCGTCATCGTCGGGCGAGCGCTGCCGGATGTACGAGATGGGCTCAAGCCCGTACATCGCCGCGTGCTGTACGCGATGTACGACGGTGGCTACCGTCCCGACCGCGGCTGGAACAAGTGCTCGCGCGTCGTGGGCGAGGTCATGGGCCTGTACCACCCGCACGGTGACTCGGCGATCTACGACACCCTGGTACGCCTCGCGCAGCCATGGGTGATGCGGGCGCCGCTGGTCACCGGCCAGGGCAACTTCGGCTCGCCGGGCAACGACTCGGCCGCGGCCATGCGGTACACCGAGTGCAAGATGGCTCCGCTCGCCATGGAGATGGTGCGCGACATCGACGAGGACACCGTCGACTTCCGGCCGAACTACGACAACCGCGAGCACGAACCCGTCGTACTGCCAGCCCGTTTCCCGAACCTCCTCGTCAACGGGTCCACCGGCATCGCGGTCGGCATGGCCACGAACATCCCCACGCACAGCCTCCGCGAGGTGGCGTCGGCGGTGCAGTGGTCGCTCGACAACCCCGAGGCCACGCAGCCGGAGCTGCTCGAGGCCGCCATGGCCCGCGTCAAGGGCCCCGACTTCCCGACCGGCGGCCTCATCGTGGGCCGCAAGGGCATCGAGGACGCGTACCGCACGGGCCGTGGCTCGGTCATCATGCGCGCGGTCATCAACATCGAGGAGGACAACCGCGGCCGTACGCTGCTGGTGGTCACCGAGCTGCCGTACATGTGCAACCCGGACAACCTCGCGATGAAGATCGCCGACCTGGTGAACGCGGGCAAGCTCACTGGCATCGCCGACATCCGCGACGACACGTCCGCGCGTACGGGGCAGAGGCTCGTCTTCGTGCTCAAGCGCGACGCGCAGCCGCGCGTGGTGATGAACAACCTGTACAAGCACACCGGACTGCAGGACTCGTTCGGCTGCAACATGCTCGCGCTCGTCGACGACGTGCCGCGGACGCTGCGCTTGGACCAGTTCATCTCGTACTGGATCAAGCACCAGGTCGAGGTCATCGTGCGCCGTACGCGGTTCCGGCTGCGCCGCGCCCAGGAGCAGGCCCACATCCTGCGCGGCCTGGTCAAGGCGCTCGACATGCTCGACGAGGTCATCACGCTGATCCGCGGATCGCAGGACGCCGAGGAGGCGCGCGCCGGGCTGATGGCGTTGCTCGACATCGACGAGGTCCAGGCCACGTACATCCTCGACACGCAGCTGCGTCGCCTTGCGGCGATGGAGCGGCAGAAGACGATCGACCGGCTCGCCGACCTCCAGCGCCAGATCGAAGACCTCGAGGACGTACTCGCGAAGCCGGAGCGTCAGCGCGAGATCATCTCGAGCGAGCTCGCGGAGATCGTCGAGAAGTACGGCGACGAGCGGCGCACCAAGATCATCGCGGCCGACGGCGACCTGAGCGACGAGGACTTCATCGTCGACGAGGACGTGGTCGTCACGATCACGCACGGTGGGTACGCGAAGCGGACCAAGGCTGATCAGTACCGGATCCAGCGTCGCGGCGGCCGCGGTGTACGTGGCGCGTCGCTCCGCGCGGACGACGAGGTCGAGCACCTGTTCGCGACCACGTCGCACCACTGGATCCTGTTCTTCACGACGAAGGGTCGCGTGTACAGGACCAAGGTGTGGCAACTGCCCGAGGGCAGCCGCGACGCCAAGGGCGGTCACGTGGCAGGGCTGCTGAGCTTCCAGCCGGACGAGCGGATCGCGCAGGTGCTGGCGATCAGGTCGTACGAGGACACGCAGTACCTGCTGCTCGCGACCCGCAACGGCCTGGTCAAGAAGACGCAGCTGACGGCCTTCGACACGCCACGCCAGGCGGGCGTGATCGCGGTCAGCTTCCGCGAGGAGAACGACGAGCTCATCGGGGCTGCGCTGTGCAACCCGGGCGACGACGTACTGCTCGTCTCGCGCAAGGGCCAGGCGATCCGGTTCGCGGCCAGCGACGCGCAGCTTCGGCCGATGGGGCGTGCGACGTCCGGCGTGACCGGCATGAAGTTCCGTACCGACGACGCCCTGCTGAGCATGACCGTGATCGACGAGCAGATGCCCGAGGACGACCGGTTCGTGTTCACCGTCACCGACGGCGGTTTCGCGAAGCGGACGCCGGTGTCGCAATACCGCGAGCAGAACCGCGGCGGGCTCGGCATCAAGGCCATGAAGCTCAACGAGGACCGTGGGTCACTCGTCGGCGGGCTCGTCGTCGCCGACGGCGACGAGGTCATCGCGATGAAGACATCCGGCCAGATCACCCGGTCGAAGGTCACGGAGGTTCCGGTCAAGGGCCGCGACACGATGGGGGTGAAGTTCGTCCT
>DAIPZP010000152.1:0-5165 GCA_036782155.1 Propionibacteriaceae bacterium | reverse complement strand
TGAGTGAGCCGGCCGCATCGACCGCGAGACACCTGTCCGCGTCGCCGTCCAGCGCGATGCCGAGGTCGGCGCCATGCTCGACGACGGCCCGCTGCAGGTCGTCCATGTGTGTCGAGCCGCAGTGGTCGTTGATGTTGAGGCCGTCGGGCGTGTGGTGGATGCCGATGACCGTCGCGCCCTGAGCCGCGAACGCGGCCAACGACGTCGCCGACGCAGCACCGTTCGCGGAGTCGATGACGATCGTCACGCCGTCCAGGCTGGCGTCGGCGCCGACGGAGGCCACCAGGTGCGCGATGTAGGCGTCGACGAGTCCGGGGTCGTCCGTCACGCGGCCTACATCGGCACCAGTCGGACGCTGCCAGGGCTCGCGCAGTCGCTGCTCGATCGCGTCCTCGAGGTCGTCGTCCAGCTTGATGCCACCGCGAGCGAAGAACTTGATGCCGTTGTCGGGCATCGGGTTGTGCGAGGCCGACAGCATCACGCCGAGGTCGGCGCACGTCGCGGAGACGAGGTAGGCGACGCCAGGGGTCGGCACGACGCCGACACGTACGGCATCGACGCCCGCACTCGCGAGACCGGCCACCACAGCGGCTTCCAGGAATTCACCCGAGGCACGGGAATCGCGACCGACGAGCGCCCGAGGCCGGTGCCCGTTCGCGAACGCGCCCGCCTCACCGAGGACATGGGCGGCCGCGACGGACAGGTCGAGCGCGAGTTCAGCCGTGAGGTCGCTGTTGGCGACCCCACGCACACCGTCGGTGCCGAAGAGACGGCCCATGACAGAGTCGAGGCGCGATCAGCGCTTGCTGTACTGCGGAGCCTTGCGGGCCTTCTTGAGACCAGCCTTCTTGCGCTCCTTGATCCGCGCGTCGCGGGTCAGCATGCCGGCCTTCTTGAGCGCCGGGCGCGAGGCCTCGGCGTCAGCAGCGTTGAGCGCACGGGCGACGCCGAGACGCAGAGCGCCGGCCTGACCCGTCACGCCGCCACCATTGATGCGCGCGATGATGTCGTACGACCCGGCCACAGCCGCGGTCTCCAGCGGCTCGGACGCGATCTGCTGGTGCACCTTGTTCGGGAAGTAGTCCTCGAGGGTGCGGCCATTGATGGTCCACGTGCCGGTGCCCGGGATCAGCCGGACGCGGGCGACGGCTTCCTTGCGACGGCCGGTGCCACCGGTCTTCATGACGACAGCCGGACGGCTCGACGGGGACGCACTGGAGGGCACCGCTTCGGAGCGGTACGCGATCTCGCGGTCGCTCTCATCGGTGAAGGAGGCGATCTCCTCGCCCTCGGGCTCGACGACTTCAGTCACAGACACGGGCAGTTCCTCAATCTCACTGGGCGATCTGGGTGATCGTGTACGGCTTGGGCTGCTGCGCAGCGTGCGGGTGCTCAGGGCCCGAGTAGACCTTCAGCTTGCTCAGCAGCTGGCGGCTGAGCTTGTTCTTCGGGAGCATGCCCCACACGGCGCGCTCGACGACCTGGCGGGGATCCCTGTCCAGCAGCTCACCGTACGGGACGGCCTTGAGGCTGCCCGGACGGGTCGTGTGGCGGTAGGCCATCTTGTCGGTGCGCTTCGACCCCGTCAGGGCGATCTTCGACGCATTGACGACGATGACGAAGTCGCCAACGTCGACGTGCGGCGCGAACGTGGGCTTGTGCTTGCCACGCAACAGGGTGGCGGCAGTCGTGGCGAGGCGTCCAAGGACAATGTCCTGGGCATCGATGACGTGCCAGTTCCTGGTGATCTCGCCAGGCTTCGGGCTGTACGTAGACACGGGTCGAACCAATCTCTCGCTTGAGCTATCCAGACTGCGGGCGCCACGGGTCGAATACACCGGGCACAACAGCGGCTAACACTACCGCTCGGCCTTCGGATCGGCAAAACGGTCGGCTACACGAACCGCACCCAGTTGGCCCCGTTGCCCGTCTCCTGACGGTCGACTTCTGTGAGTCTCGCCTCGGCACCGACCTCGTACAGGGTCGCGGTCGTCGACCGCTCCCCTAACGCCACAAGATACCGCCCGTCCGGCGTCACGCCGAATCCGCGGGGCTGCGCCTCGGTCGGCGTGAACGCCGTCACCGGCTCCGGCTCGCCGCTCAGACCCAGAGGCAACGTGGCGATCGTGGACGCGGACCGCTCGCTCGCCCAGGCCCAGCGGCCGTTCGCCGCCAGGTGGACGTCGGCGCCCCAGATGAGGTGCTCGGCTGTGGGATCCGCGCCGTACCGACTGTGCGCCAGCCCCGCTGCCGGGTCGACGATCGACTGCTGCGAGGTGAGCGTCAGCTCGCCCGTCGCGACGTCGCGGGTGAAGTGGAGCACCTCACCGGAGAACTCGGTGACGACCAGCGCGCTCGTCTCCTCCGCGTTGAGCACGATGTGGCGCGGGCCGGAGCCGGCGGGCGCCGCGACCGGCCGCGGGTCCGTCAGCGAGCCGTCCTGGCCGAGCGCGTACCGGATCACGGCGTCCTCGCCCAGGGAGACGAGGTACGCGTGACGGGTGTCCTTGCTGAGGACGACGCTGTGCGGGTTGGCGTGGGAGACGGAGGGCGCCGACTCGCCGAGGTGTCCGTTGTCCAGGGGCCAGCACATCCCGTACCCCTCGTGGTAGAAGACCCCGAGCAGTCGGTCACCGTGCGGAGTGAGCGTGAGGTACGTCGGGGAGCCGGGCACCTCCGCCTCGTCCCACGTGGTGAGCTTGCCGGTCGTGGCGTCGAGGGAGCAGGTCACGATCGAGCCTGGCTTGGCGCCGACGTAGACGAGCAGCCGTTCCGAGTCGATGGCCAGCGTCGAGCAGCCAGCGCCGACGGCGTTCACTGCCAGCCGCTCCAATCGGCCGTCGGCGATCCGGAAGGTGCTGACCGTACCGTCTGCTGAGTTCGCGACCAGGGCGAGGACAGGGGTGCTCATGGTCGTCACTCTAGGCCGAGAGGGGACGCGTGTCCGTGCCCTTGTGGGGTACCGGCCACGGCCGGTGGGTGGGCCGTGTATCTTCCCGAGCATGAGTTCGAAGACGAACGCACCGCTCGCGCGCATCGATGATCCGTCAGCCATCCGCAACGTCGTCCTGGTCGGTTCCAGCGGCTCCGGAAAAACCACCCTGTTCGAGCACCTCGTGCGCTCGAACGTGGCGAGTTATCGGGGCGAGAAGGATGACCTGGAGCGGAGTTCCGCGCTGCAGCTCGCGGCGTTCCGTACCGGAGACGTCGTCCTCAACCTTCTCGACGCCCCGGGCCACCCGGACTTCGTCGGCGAGCTTCGCGCAGCACTGCGCGCCGCCGATGCGGCCGTGTTCGTGGTCGCCGCCGGTGACGGGATCGACGCGGCAACGGCAGCGCTGTGGCACGAGTGCACCGCCGTCGGCATGCCGAGGGCGATCGTGGTCACGAAGCTCGACGACGGCCGGACCACGTTCGACGTCGCCCTCGCCGACCTGCAGTCGGTGCTCGGCAAGTCCGTACAGCCCGGCTACGTACCACTGGTGACCGGCGGCCAGATCACCGGCAACCTCTCACTCGTCTCGCAGCAGGTCCACGACTACAGCTCCGGCAGCCTCGTGACCCGAGCGGCCGACGCGGCTGAGCTCGGGATCATCGAGCAGTACCGCTCCGAGCTGATCGAGGGGATCATCGAGGAGTCCGAGGACGCCGATCTCATGGATCGCTACCTCGAGGGCGACGAGCTCAAGGAAGACGAGCTGCTCACCGACCTGCTCACGGCCATCCTCCACGGCCGCTTCTACCCGGTGATCGGGGTCAACTCGCTCAACGGCATCGGCACCGAACAGCTCCTGACCGTCATCGAGAACTCCTTCCCGCAGCCCGGTACGCATCGGCTGCGCGTCACCACTCCCGGCGGCCAGGACATCGAGTCGCTGTCCGGCGACCCCGCGGGCCCGCTGGTGGCCGAGGTCATCCGCACCACCTCCGACCAGTTCGCCGGTCGCCTGTCGCTCGTACGCATCTACAACGGCACGTTGAAGATCGACGACATCGTCCACGTCTCTGGCCACCGCAGCCTGTTCACGGGTGCCGCCGATCCCGCGCACCCGGACCACGACGACGACGAGCGGGTCGGGCCGCTGTCGGTGCCGTCGGGCATCGAGACGACCTCGGTGGAGGTGGCGATCGCCGGACAGCTCGTGTACGTGTCGAAGCTCTCCAAGGCCGAGACCGCCGACACGCTGTCCCCGAAGGAGCGGCCGGCCCTGGTCGAGCCGTGGAACCTTCCCGAGCCGCTGCTGCCAGTCGCGATCCGCGCCGCGTCCCGTAACGACGAGGACAAGCTGCCCGGCGCGCTCGCACGGCTCGCGGTCGAGGACACGACCGTCAGGCTGGAACGTACGGTGGAGACCGACCAGATCGTGCTCTGGACGATGGGCCAGGGCCACGTGGACCTGCTTCTGAGCAGGCTCGTCCAGCGGTACGGGGTGAAGGTCACCCAAGAGGACCTCAAGGTGCCGCTGCGCGAAACCTTCATCTCCAAGGCCTCGGCGCAAGGACGCCACGTCAAGCAGTCGGGCGGCCACGGGCAGTACGCGGTGTGCCAGCTCGAGGTCGAGCCGCTCGAGCGCGGTTCCGGCTTCGAGTTCGTCGACAAGGTCGTGGGCGGCTCCGTACCGCGCCAGTTCATCCCCTCCGTCGAGAAGGGCGTACGCGGCCAGCTCGAGAAGGGCGTACTGGCGGGCTACCCGCTCGTCGACATCCGGGTGACGCTCGTCGAGGGGAAGTCCCACTCGGTCGACTCGTCCGACATGGCGTTCCAGACGGCTGGCTCTCTGGGCCTGCGCGAGGCGGCCAACGCCAAGACGGTCACGCTGCTGGAGCCGATCGACAAGGTCGTCGTCACGGTGGGCGAGGAGTACATGGGTGCGGTCATGACCGACGTCTCCGGACGCCGCGGCCACGTACTCGGCACCGACTCCGACGACGCCCACCACGCGGTCATCAGGGCGCTCATCCCCCAGAGCGAGCTCAGCCGTTACGCGATCGACCTCCGTGGCCTCGCTCACGGCTCCGGCTCGTTCACCCGGTCCTTCCACGGCTACGAGCAGATGCCCCAGAACCTCGTCGACGACGCCATCAAGGCGCACCACAGCTGATCTGAGCAGTCAGCGGTTCATGAAGCCCAGGACGCCGTCGGCCATCATCTGGACCGCGATGGC
>DAIPZP010000151.1:0-5165 GCA_036782155.1 Propionibacteriaceae bacterium | reverse complement strand
AGTGGTCTTCCGGGGGGAGGCCTCGGCGGCCGACGATGATGACCGACTCCTCGGTCTCTGCCGCCTCTTCCGCGTCCTCGGCGAACTCCGCGAGCAGGTCGAGGACCTCGTCGTGGAGGAGCCCGTTCGTACAGAGCAGGCCCGGACCGACGGGCCCGTCGACGCCGTCGATGGACGTCGCCCTGCCTCCGGCCTCGCGCACGATCACGTCGAGCGCGGCCATGTCGTGGAGCGCCAGCTCAGGCTCGACGGAGATGTCGACCGCGCCCTCGCCGACGAGCATGTGCGACCAGAAGTCGCCGAACGCACGCGTGCGCCAGACCGTACGCATGACGTCGCCGAACTGCAGGCCGCGTCCGGCGTTGACCCAGCCGTGCAGCGACGAGTACGACAGGAACGCGTCCGACAACGAGCTCACCTGCGAGACCCGCATCGGCGTCGCGTTCATCAGTGACTTGCCGGTGTACGCGCCACCATCCGTGCACGCCCACCAGCGCCGGCCCAGCAGGGGAGCGCTGACGATGCCTACTTCGACGCGGTCCTCGACCATCAGTGCGATCAGAGTGGCCCAGGCAGGTACGCCACGGACGAAGTTGGCGGTGCCGTCGATCGGGTCGATGACCCAGCGGCGCGGGCCCCAGCCGGTGTCCTCGCCCTCTTCGCCGTGTACGGCGTCGCGGGGACGGCTCCGAGACAGGGTGCGACGGATCGTCTCCTCGACGGCGGTGTCGGCATCCGTCACCTCGGACAGGTCGGGCTTGCGCTCGACGCGCAGGTCCTGAGCGCGGAACCGAGTAAGAGTGATCGAGTCGGCGTTGTCGGCGAGCACGTGCGCCAAGCGGAGATCGTCCGTGAGTTCCTTGCGGGCAGCCATGGCAGCAGGCTACCGGGCAGCATCGGCCCGCAGCGGGACCTCGTCCGCTAGTTCGAGCGATCGGAGTGATCGGCGACCTGGATGCGACGGAACGATGCGAGCCGCTCCGGCTGCAACCGTCCGTCGGCCACCGCAGCGTCGAGGGCGCACTCAGGCTCCGTCGCCGCATGCGTACATCCCCGCGGGCAGTCCTCGCTGAGCTCAGCCAGGTCGGAGAACGACGCCAGCACGTTGCGAGGATCGACGTGGGAGAGCCCGAACGACCGTACGCCGGGGGTGTCGACAACCCAGCCCGTACCGCCCGGCAGCTCCAGCGCGATCGCCGCACTGGACGTGTGACGGCCCCGACCCGTGACGTCGTTCACCACGCCCGTGGCTCGGTGGGCGCTAGGAATCAGCGCGTTCACGAGCGTCGACTTGCCCACGCCCGAATGGCCGACGAGGACGCTCACGTGGTCGTCGAGGTACGACCGGAGCTCTGCCAGCTCCATCCCGATTCTCGTCACGACGATGGGGACGCCCAACGGTTCGTACGCCGCGATGAGCTCGCTCGGATCCTCGAGGTCCGACTTGGTGAGGCAGAGGAGCGGATCGATGCCCGCGTCGTACGCGGCGATGAGGATCCGGTCGATCATCCCCATCCGTGGCGGCGGATCGGCGAGAGCCGTGACGATCACCAGCTGGTCGGCGTTCGCGACGATGGCTCGCTCGTACGGGTCGTCGTCGTCCGCGGTACGCCGCAGGACCGTGCGACGCTCCAGCGCCTCGACGATGCGTGCCAGCGTGCCGGGCTCGCCCGAGGTGTCCCCGTCGAGACGTACGAGGTCGCCGACGATCACGGATGTACGACCGAGGGATCGGCCCTTGGTTGCGCTGACGGCCCGGCCGTCGATGACGCACCTGTACCGCCCGCGATCGATCGTCACGACGCGTGCGACGTCGAGCTTCGAGTAGTCGGGCCGATCCTTGGTGCGGGGCTTGGTGTGGCGTGCCGGACGGTCGTAGCCGTCCTGGTCGTCTTGGTACACGCTTCCCGTGCCGCCGCGGCGGCTCATCGGAGCATGCCCTGCCACGCCTCTGGGAAGCGAGGCATCGTCTTCGAGGTGCAGGCGATGTCGTCCAGCACGATGCCGGGCTGTACGAGCCCGAGCACCGCTCCGGCGTGGGCGAGCCGATGATCGGCGTAGCAGTGGAACGTCCCCGCATGGAGCGGGGCCGGGTCGATGTCGAGCCCGTCGGCCGTCTCCACGCACAAGCCGCCGAGGCCGTTGATCTCCGAGGCAAGGGCCGCGAGGCGGTCGGTTTCGTGGCCGCGGATGTGTGCGACGCCACGGATCGTGGAGGGCGTCACGGCGAGCGCGGCGAGCGCGGCCGCGACCGGTACGAGCTCGGACGCGTCGTGGAGGTCGAGGTCGACCCCGTGGATGCGGCCGGCTCCGGAAACGGTGAGGCCGGTCGGGCCGAGGGTCGCGGAAGCCCCAAAGGCAGCGAGCACGTCGCCGAGATCGGCTCCCGGTTGGGTGGACGTGCTGGGCCAGCCGGCGACCGTCACCGTCCCACCGGTCACGACGGCGGCAGCGAGGAAGGGCGCGGCCGTCATGAAGTCCGGCTCGACGGTCTCGGCGACCGCCCGGATCGGCCCATGGGCCACCACCCACGTGTCCTCGTCGGGATGGGTGACCTTCACGCCTCGCGCACGCAGCCATTCCACGGTCATGTCGATGTGGCGATGGCTGGGTACCGCGCCGTCGCCGTCGTGCCGCAGCGTCAGACCTTCAGGGAACCGCGCTGCCGCGAGCAGCAGCCCGGACACGAACTGGCTCGAGCCCGTGGCGTCGACGGTGGCCGTACCGCCTCGCACGGGGCCGGTCACGGTGAACGGCAGCTCGTCGCCGACCACCTTGGCCCCCAGCTGCCGCAGGCCGTCGAGGATGGGTTGTACGGGTCGGGCTGTGGCCTGCTCGTCACCGGTGAACCGGGTGGTGCCTGACGCGAGGGCCGCCACGGGAGGTACGAACCGCATCACGGTACCGGCGAGACCGCAGTCGATCTCCACGGCCGCTCGTACCGGCTTGGCCGGCCGCACCTTCCACGTGAGGTGGTCGGTGTCATCGATGGTGGCACCGAGCGCTCTCAGCGCGTTGCGCATGAGCTGCGAGTCGCGCGCCTCCAGAGGGCCAGTGATCGTGCCGGGCCCGTCCGCGATCGCCGCGAGCAGCAGGGCGCGCGCTGTCGCGGACTTGGAACCGGGTACGACGACTCGCGCCCGCAGCGGGCCGGCCGCCACGGGGGCGGCCCAGGGGACGGGCGCGGGCTCGCTCAACTGAGGACGTGCTCGAGATGGCGCTGGGCGCCGGCGACCTGAGACCTGGCCTCGTTGCCCGCGAGCTTCAACTCACGCGTGACCGAATTCTTCGCGTACCGAGCATCCTTCGCCGCACGCTTGGCTGCGCGCCTGGCTTCCTTGGCGACGCCGCGACCGGTCCGCTTGGCCTCCGTGACGACGCCGTGGCCGGTGCGCTTCGCCCTACCGGTCAGGTGCTTCGCAGTGCGCTCGGCGTCCGTGGCCAGCCGCTGCCGGCGGTCGTCGGCGAGCCAGGCGAGGCTCGGACGGCCCTGCGTGTCGAGGGAGGCGAGGATGGCACCACCCAGCAGGGCGACGTTGCGGAGCAGGTGCGACTTCGCGATCTCTCGCTCCTCGGCCGTGGAGTTCTTGGACGGCCTCGACGCGATGACGTGGGGAACCATCGACAACCCGAGGACCCCGGCGCCGAGACGGCGGCCGATCCCGGTCGCGAGCATGAGGCCACCCACGATCTGGGCCGCGCCAGTGATCCGTACGAGCGTCTTCGTGTCCTCCGGCAGGTAGCCGGCGACCGACGGCGGGGCGACCTTCTGGGCAAGGGGCACGAACGCCCTGGCGAACGGGTCGGCGTCCGCGACGAGTGGTTCGGGATTCATGACGGCCTTGGCCCCCTGGACCACGAAGAAACTGGCCAACATGGTGCGTCCGGCAAAGCGCAGAAGACTCATGCTCCATTACTACCCTTCCGCGGTGCCGCTTACCAATCGTTCCGGTCACAATTCGCATTCGACCGGTAGATTCTTTTGCCATGTGCGGTCGGTACGCAGCCTCGGCGGACGAGGGGACGCTGCGCGAGATGTTCGAGCTGGAGCAGGTCCTCGAGCTGCCGCCCGCGTCGTGGAACGTGGCCCCGACAGACCACGTACCGACGGTCGTCGAGCGCGCCGACAAGGGGACGGGCATTGTGACGCGTCGGCTGATCGCTCCACGCTGGGGTCTGGTGCCGTCCTGGTCGAAGGGACCCGGAGGTCCGCCGATGATCAATGCCCGCGTCGAGACGATCGAGACCAAGCCCGCGTTCCGTACAGCCCTGGCGAAGCGTCGCTGCCTGTTACCGGCGGACGGCTACTACGAGTGGTACGAGACGGGCCAGCTCACGGCGAAGGGGAAGCCGGTCAAGCAGCCGTTCTTCATCCGGCCGGAATCCGGGCTGCTCGTGATGGCAGGGCTGTACGAGTTCTGGCGCGACCCGGCCGTCGAGGGCCCCGAGGCGTGGCTCACGTCCGTGGCGATCATCACGACGCAGGCGACCGACAAACTGGGTCACATCCACGACCGGATGCCGATGATCGTCCCGCCGGAGGCGTGGTCGACGTGGCTCGACCCTGGGCTCGAGGATCCCCAGGCGGCGCACGACCTGCTGACGGTGACGCAACCGGAGGACCTCGAGGCGTACGCGGTGTCGACCCAGGTCAACACGGTCGCCAACAACACTCCCGAGCTCGTCGAGCCGTTGGCCGAGTCGTGATACTCGACCTCAGCGACGGGGGCCGCCTGCACATCGCCGAGGCCGAGACGCCCCGGGCTGTCTTGCTTCTCGGGCACGGCGCGAGCGGCAAGATCGACGGCGCGGACCTGGTGGCGCTCGTCGCCGCGTTGCCTGCGGAGGGCATCACCGTGATCCGTCACGAGCAGGCGTGGAAGGTCGCGGGCGGCCCGATGCGCGCGCGTCCCGATCAGCTGGATCCGGGATGGCAGTTCGCTGTACGACACGTGGCCGAGCACCATCCGTACATCCCGCTGCTCGTCGGCGGCCACAGCGCCGGCGCCCGTTGTGCCTGCCGGGGGAGCGCGACCCCCGAGCTGCCCGCGCAGGCGGCCGTGCTCGCCCTGTCCTTTCCGCTCCATCCGCCGGGTAAGCCGGAGCGCAGCCGCGTCGACGAGCTGGCTGGTGTTCCCGTACCGGTCACCGTCAGATCTCCATGC
>DAIPZP010000150.1:0-5170 GCA_036782155.1 Propionibacteriaceae bacterium | reverse complement strand
GACAAGGTGTTTCGGTCCAGGTGAGCGGATTCAAAGGCTGACGAATGCCTCAACCTCGAATACGGTATAAGTGTCCGTGGTTGCGACGATCCAGGAAGCGTGTCGGAAGCGCTGTTGTGCAAGGTCGCGCAGGAGTAGGAGCGTCCACGGTGAGTGATGAGGCAAGAGCGCTCGAGGTACGTCCCGAGCCGACCGGCGCGAGCCATGAGGTCGCGCCTACGGAGATGTTCTTCTCGACGACGGACCAGCGCGGCGTGATCACGGACGCGAACTCCGTCTTCGTCCGGCTCTCGCGCTACCCGCTCCCGTCGCTCCTCAACGCGCCGCACAGCATCATTCGTCACCCGGACATGCCCGGCGGAGCGTTCGAGGTGATGTGGCAGACCCTGAATGCTGGCGACCCCTTCTGCGCGTACGTGGACAATCTCGCCGCCGACGGCAGTCGGTACACCGTGTTCGCCACGATCACGCCGCTGGCGGACGGCGGCTACCTCTCCGTACGGACCAGGCCGCTCTGCCTCGACCTGCTCGACACCGTCCGGGGGATGTACGCGGTGGCCCGCCCCAAGGAGCTCCAAGCCCGCGAAGGGGGAGCGACGGCCCATCAGGCTGCCGTGGTGGGTCTCGCCGATCTCGCCGCACAGATCGAGGGGGCCGGCATCGGCACGTACCTCGATGTGATGCACCTCATCCTGCCCGCGGAGATCGAGGCGCGCCGCGCGGCCGGTGTCGGCATTCCGCACCGGCCGGACGCCGAAGGAACTGTCGGGCGCATCCTCGGCTCGGCCACGGAGTTGTCCGACGCGCTCGACGGATGGTTCGAACGGCAGCAGGAGCTGGCGGCCGTCGCCGATGATCTCGTGACCGCTCAAGCCGCCCTCACCGCGAGCATGGATGCTGCCCTCCACGCAGCCAACAGTTTCAAGGACGCGCTCGCCGCGCAGGAGGGGTTCTCGCCGGTCCTGATGACGATCGAGCTCTGGGCGCAGATGATGGGCGTCATCGTGGAGGTCGGCGACGACCTCGCACAGGACCTCGACACGTTGCGCGACTCGTGCCGGAGCACGCGATTCAGGGTCTCCCTCGCCCAGCTGCACGACGAGGCGGTCGGACAGTTCGCCGCCGAGATCTCGGACGGCGGCCTCGAGCCCGCGCTGGCGGTACGGGCAGGCTCGTCGATCGTCATGCTGTGCTGTGCCATGTCGGAGGGCTTCGAGCTCACCCGCAACGAGATGTCGCGCAACGCAGACCTCGCACACAAGACTGTCGAGCTCATCGCCGATGCCGGTGGTCTGATCGCGATGCCCACCGACCTGATCGAGAACTGGCGCGACCAGGTGGCCGGCCGCGACGACGCGGCGGTGGTCGCGCTCATCCCGCTCGTCGAGGAGCAGATCAGGGCCGCCCACACCTCGCTCGACATGCTCACGGCGCTGGGGGAGCGGTGCGCCGGGCTTGCGGTCCCCTACGACACGGGCGCCGCCGACGCAGCACTGGATGCCATCCGGCGCGAGGCGGACACGCTCGTATCACGCCAGTCCGCGCGAGCCAGCTGACTACAGCTCGAACCACATCCTGGTGTTGCCGAGGGTGTTGGGCTTGGCGCGGTCGAGGTCGAGGAACTCGGCAGTGCCCTCGTCGTACGAGCGGAGCAGTTCGCGGAAGACGTCTGGACTGACGGGATCACCCTCGAGGTAGACGAAGCCGTGGCGCGCGAAGAACTCGGTCTCGAACGTCAGGCAGAACACGCGGCTCACGCCGAGCGTGCGCGCATTGGCGACCAATCCATCCACGATGAGCCCGCCGATCCCATGGCCGCGAGCCTCCTCGGCGACGGCCACCGTGCGTACCTCCGCGACGTCCTCCCAGAACACATGCAGCGCCCCGCACCCCACGACCTTGCCGTCGAGCTCGGCGACGACGAACTGCTGCAGGCCCTCGTAGTAGGCGACCGGGTCCTTGGCGACGAGGATGCGACGCTCCGCGTACGGTGCGACGAGATCGCGGATCGCGCGGACATCGGTGGTTCTCGCGGATCGCAGCGTCACGGACACGCGAGACACGGTACCTGCCACGCCACCCGCACGCAGCCTGGCTCACGCAAGTCCACGCAGCGCACGCGCGAGGGTGACTGCTCGACGGTGAGGAACAATGTGTCTCATGCCTGACAACTCCCCCGGGGCCCTGCGACCCGCGATCGTCCAGGAAGCTTCGAGCGGCGCCGTGCTGATGCTCGCGTGGATGGACGACGAGGCGCTGAGCCGCACGCTCGAGACCAGACGGGCGACGTACTGGTCGCGCTCACGCGGCGCGTACTGGGTGAAGGGCGAGACGTCGGGCCACACGCAGCACGTCCGTGAGGTACGGCTGGACTGCGACGGCGACACGATCCTGCTGCGGGTGGACCAGGTCGGCCCGGCATGCCACACGAACGCGGCGACCTGCTTCGACGCAGGCGAGGTGCTGTTGGAAGACACCGGGGACGCCTGATGCCCACTTTTCACCCCGACGCCGCGGGATTCCGCGCGGCGGCCGATGCGGGTGCCCGGGTGATCTCTGTCCACGCACGCGTCCAGGCCGACGGCCTCACGGCAACCGGTCTGTACCACCAGCTGTGCGGCGAGCGCCCCGGCACCTTCCTGCTCGAGTCCGCCGAGCACGGCAGCTTCGGGCGCTGGTCCTTCATCGGGGTCAACGCTCTCGGCACGCTGTCGGCAAGCCGGGGTCAGGCCACCTGGGAGGGACGCCCGCTCACGGGGCTGCCCCTCGACTCCGACCCCCTCGCTGCGCTCGCCACGACCCTCACCGAGCTCCACACCGAGCCCGAGCCGGGGCACCCGCCGTTCGTCTCGGGCTTCATGGGCTACCTCGGCTACGACGTCGTACGGCGCCTCGAGCGCCTGCCCGACACGTGCATCGACGACCTCCGCATCCCCGAGCTGACGATGCTGCTCGTCGGCGACCTCGCCGCCATGGACCACCACACCGGCGACGTCTGGCTCATCGCGAACGCGGTGAACTACGACGACTCGCCCGAGCGGTTGGAGTGGGCGTACGAGGATGCGGTCTCCCGCGTCGAGGCGCTGCTCGCCGCCCTGGCCCAGCCGCTGCCGCCGCTCGTCACCGAACCGGTCGATGTGCCGGAAGCCGAGGTGGTGAGGCAGCGCACCTGCGAGGAGTACTGCCAGATGGTCCGCGACTGCGTCGAGCAGATCCGGGCGGGCGAGGCGTTCCAGATCGTTCCCAGCCAGCGTTTCGAGCTGGCGACCCAGGCGGACCCGCTCGACGTCTACCGGATGCTGCGCCGCCAGAACCCCAGTCCGTACATGTACCTGCTCCGACTCGAGGACTTCTCGATCGTGGGCGCGAGCCCCGAGGCGCTCGTCACCGTACGTGACGGCGCGGTGACCATCCATCCCATCGCCGGTACGAAGCCACGTGGCGCGACCGGTCCGGAGGACGCCGCCTTCGAGGCTGAGCTGCTCTCCGACGAGAAGGAAGCGGCCGAGCACCTCATGCTGGTCGACCTCGGCCGCAACGACGTGGGCCGGGTGTCGGTGCCGGGGACGGTCAAGGTGCTCGAGTTCATGAACGTCCGTCGCTACTCACACGTGATGCACCTCGAGGCCGAGGTCACAGGGGCCCTCGCCCCGGGCCGTACAGCCCTCGAAGCCACGCTCGCGGGGTTCCCCGCCGGGACGCTCTCCGGGGCGCCGAAGGTGCGCGCGATGGAGATCATCGACGAACTGGAGCTGACCAGACGCGGCGTGTACGGAGGTGCCGTCGGCTACTTCGACTTCGCCGGCAACGCGGACACGGCGATCGCGATCCGTACGGCGCTCATCAAGGGCGGCGTCGCGTACGTGCAGGCGGGAGCCGGGATCGTCGCCGATTCCGTACCCGAGATCGAGGACGCGGAGACGCAGAACAAGGCAGCCGCGGTCCTGCGAGCCGTGCGCGCCGCTGACGCGATGCGACGATGGTCCTGACCGGCGATCTCCGCCGGGCACGGACAAGGTGACTCAGCCGCACCATTCGGCGAGAATGGCCCTACCCGATCCACTGAGGAGCGAACCCATGAGCGATGTTGCCAAGCGGCAGACTCCGCCACCGTCGACGCTGACCGAGCCCAAGCTGACGCGTGAACCGCGTGAGTACCACCACGGGCGCTCCCCGGCCAGCTGGATCGGCTCGATGACGGCGCTCGTGGGCGGCATCGTCGGCACCATCGGCTTCCTGGCCGGATCGGTCGGCGTGATCGTTGCCGGCTTCGTGATCATCGGCGTCGCTCTCGTCGCCACCGTGCTGCTGCGCTCCATGGGTTACGGGCAGGCCAACGCAGGCGAGGGCGAGAAGTGATCTGCTCGCCTCGGTGCGATGACCGGGGCGAGTGATGAGCGTGCTCGACGACATCATCGCGGGCGTGAAGATCGACCTGGACGCCCGCCGCGAAACCGTGAGTCTCGACGACCTCGAGCGCATGGCCGCTTCGATGGGCGACCCCCTCGACCCGATGCCGGCGTTCCGGAGCCCGGGGCTGAGCGTCATCGCCGAGGTCAAGCGCAGCTCGCCCTCGAAAGGGCATCTCGCCGAGATCCCCGAGCCGGCGGCCTTGGCGGCGGAGTACGAGGCCGGTGGTGCGTCAGCAATCTCGGTGCTTACCGAGCAGCGGCGGTTCTCGGGCTCGCTGGCGGACCTCGATGCCGTACGGGAGCGTGTGGGGATCCCCGTACTGCGCAAGGACTTCATGGTCGAGCCGTACCAGGTCTGGGAGGCCAGGGCACACGGCGCCGACCTCATCCTGCTGATCGTGGCAGCGCTGACTGATAGGCAGCTCACCTCCCTGGCGCGCGTCGCCACGTCGCTGCGGATGACCTGCCTCGTCGAGGTGCACACGGCCGACGAGATCGCGCGGGCGGTGGACGCGGGCGTCGTCCTGCTCGGCGTCAACAACCGCAACCTCAAGACCCTCGAGGTGGACCCGGGCATGTTCGCCCGCCTGGCCACCTACGTCCCGGACGGGATCGTCAAGGTCGCCGAGTCTGGTCTGGCGGACGCGGCGGACGCGGCCAAGGCGGCTGCGGCCGGCGCCGATGTGGTCCTCGTGGGCGAGGCCCTGGTCCGCGACCGCGCACCGCGCCGTGCGGTCGCCGACATGATCGAGGCCGGT
>DAIPZP010000149.1:0-5193 GCA_036782155.1 Propionibacteriaceae bacterium | reverse complement strand
CGTCCTAGGCTGTCCGACATCCCGACGGCGAGGAGGACTCCATGGAGCTCAGCAGTGCAGCGATTCCCGAAGGCTCGTTCATCGATCGGCGCCACATCGAGCCCGGCATCGGCGGTGACAATGTCAGCCCGGACCTGTCCTGGACCGCCGGCCCGGACGGTACGGCGTCGTACTGCATCACCTGTTTCGACCCCGATGCTCCGACCGGCTCCGGCTGGTGGCACTGGCTGGTCACGGACATCGCCGCGGACGTGACGAGCATCCCCGAAGGCGGCCCGCTGCCGGAGGGTGCGCGTACGTGGAACAACGACTACGCGTACCCCGGCTGGGGTGGCCCGTGGCCTCCGCCCGGCCCGGCGCACCACTACGACTTCACGGTCCACGCGATGAACGTCGCGCGCCTGGATGCAGGTGAGGGCACGCCGCCCGCGATGGTCCGCCTGCTCATGCACTTCGCGCAGGTCGAGCGCGCGTCGTTCACGGGGTTGTACGCGAGCGAGGGCTGAGCTCGTCCGACCTCGCCCGCAGCGAGCGGCACAGGTCTAGCATCACGCTCGTGAAGGACCCTCGGGGGGTGACTCGGGCCCGGCGGCTGCAGGCTGTACGTCCCTTGTGGATGATCGCCCTGTGGATCGTCTCGGTGGCCCTGATCTCGCTGCTGGGCGCCCTGGGGTACATGATCCTCCAGGGCTGGAACCTGCTCGACGCCCTGTACATGGCGGTCATCACGCTCACGACGACCGGCTTCCGCGAGGTCCACGCGCTCACCCCGGCCGGGCAGGTGTGGACGATGTTCCTGTCGGTCGTCGCGATCGGCATCATCTTCGGCACCGTCGGCATCGTCGCCGAACAGACCGTGGGCGAGGTTTGGACCGGTAGGAGAGGACAGCGGCTCATGCAACGACTCGTCGACTCACTGAGTGGGCACTTCATCATCTGCGGGTACGGCCGCGTCGGCTCCCTCGTGGCCCGCGACCTCACCGCCGGGGGACTCGACGTCGTCGTCCTCGACATCGGCGAGGACTCGCTCGCGAGGGCCGAGGCCGACGGCTATCCCGTCATCCACGGCGACGGAACGTCCGACGCGGTCCTGCTGCGCGCCGGCATCAAGAGGGCACGAGGCCTTGTGACCTGCATCGACTCCGACGCCAGCAACGTGTACGTGACGTTGTCGGCCAAGACGCTCAACCCCGACCTGTTCATCGTCGCCCGCGCCGGCGACGAGGGCGTGGTGCAGAAGCTGCGGATCGCGGGCGCCGACCGGGCGATCTCCCCGTACACGATGGCCGGCACCACGATCGCCAACATGGCCCTGCGCCCCCGCGTACTGGAGTTCATCGACGCGGCGCTGTCCCGCGGCGACCTCGCCTTCACCCTCGAAGAGGTGACCGTCGACGACGACCTCGTGGGGTTGACCATCGCCGACCTCCGCGCCCGCAAGGTGTTCACCCTCGCGATCTCGACCAGGGACGGCTCGTACGAGCCGAATCCTCCCGACTCCCGCGTCCTGCGCCTCGACGAGCACCTCATCGTCTCCGGCTCCTCCAAAGCGGTGGCCGCGCTGGGCTGAGTCCGCAGGGTCCGCCGGGGCCGGGAGGTTGTCGGTTCATCATGTTAAGTGGGCGAGCCGTACCTTCTCATGGCGGATTGGCCATGTGAACATACAACTCGCCCACTTAACATGATGAACCGACGGAGACGTCACCGATGTGTAACACGGAAGGGATCGGGCGTAACACGTGGCCTCTACCGTTCATCCATGACGGCGTTGTTCGACGAGTACCCGACCGGGCAACCGGCGTGGGACGAGATGCTCGCTGCCCCCGACCAGCCGCGATCCGCCTATGCGGGGGTGTACGAGACCCTCCGGCGCATGACACCCGAGGACCTCAACGACCGCGTGGACACGCTGTCCCGCCACTACGTCGACACGGGTGTGACGTTCGACTACGCCGGTGAGGAGCGGGCGTTCCCGCTCGACCTGGTGCCCCGGATCATCACCGCCGACGACTGGGATGTCGTCGATCGTGGCGTGAAGCAGCGGGTGTCGGTGCTCGAGATGCTCCTCGCCGACATCTACTCGGGCGAGGCCTCGGGAATCCCCCGGGTCGTACGGGACGGCGTCCTGCCGTGGCGCATCATCGCGTCCAGCGAGCACTTCCACCGCTGCATCGCCGGCCTGCGTACGCCCAACGACGTACGCATCCACGTCTCCGGCATCGACCTGATCCGCGACGAGTCCGGCACGTTCCGCGTGCTGGAGGACAACGTCCGCGTACCGTCCGGCGTCTCGTACGTCATCTCGAACCGTCGCGCCATGACCACGGTCTTCCCCGAGTCGTTCGAGGAGTTCGACGTACGACCCGTGGCCGACTACCCGAGCCTGCTGCTGGACGCGCTCCGGGCCGCCGCACCCGACGGCACCCGCGACCCCACGGTCGTCGTCCTCACCCCTGGCGTGTTCAACTCCGCCTACTACGAGCACACGCTGCTCGCCCGCACGATGGGCGTCGAGCTCGTCGAGGGTCGCGACCTCATCTGCTCGGGCGGCGTGGTCAGGATGCGTACGACCCGGGGCCTCCAGCCGGTCGACGTGATCTACCGCCGCGTCGACGACGAGTTCCTCGACCCCGTACAGTTCCGGCCCGACTCGATGCTCGGCTGCCCCGGGCTGGTGTCCGCGATGCGCAGCGGCCGCGTCACGGTCGCGAACGCGGTCGGCAACGGCGTCGCCGACGACAAGCTCATCTACTCGTACGTGCCGGACCTGATCCGCTACTACCTCGATGAGGACCCGATCCTGCCCAACGTCGACACGTACCGCTGCATCGAGCCGACCGCACTGCGGTACGTGCTCAACCACGTCGACGAGATGGTCGTGAAGCCGGTCGCCGGTTCGGGCGGCAAGGGACTGGTCGTCGGCACGCAGGCGACGGCCGCCGAGCTCGACGACGTCCGTGAGGCGATCGTCGCCGACCCGCGGAACTGGATCGCGCAGCCGATCGTCCAGCTGTCGACGATCCCGACGTTCATCGACGGCAAGCTCCGGCCCCGCCACGTCGACCTGCGGCCGTTCGCGGTCAACGACGGCGAGCGGGTCACGGTCCTCCCCGGCGGTCTCACCCGCGTCGCGCTCCCCGAGGGGCAGCTCGTCGTCAACTCGTCTCGTGGTGGCGGCTCGAAGGACACCTGGGTGCTGTCCGACACGCGCCACAACCGTCCGGTCACGCAGGAGCGGCCGCGCGAGGTCATCGTGCTCAGCCCGCCCGCGGTGTTCCGCGACGACGAGATCCGCGCCCAGCAGCAACAGCAGCAGCAGTCAGGAGTGGGCTCATGCTGAGTCGCATCGCGGAGTCGCTGTACTGGATCGGCCGCTACGTCGAGCGCGCGGACGGCACCGCCCGGATCGTCGACGTCGTACGACTCTCGCTGCTGGAGACCACCAAGTCCGAGGCGGCCGAGCTCGTCCTCAGCATGATCATGGGCATCGAGCCGTCGAGCCATGTGACGTTCGACGAGGTACGGGACCGGCTCGTGTTCGACGCGGGCAACCCCAGCTCGATCGCGGGATCGTGGTACGCGGCGCGTGAGAATGCCCGCCGCGCCCGTGAGATCCTCCCGACCGACCTGTGGGAGGTGCTCAACACGGCATGGTTCCGGTGGCGGAACCTCGGCGCGCCCGATGCGACGACCCGCCACCTGTCGTGGACCCGCGACCGGGCGGCGCTCATCCGAGGCGTCGCCGACTCGTCGATGAGCCACGACGAGGCCTGGGACTTTCTCGTCCTCGGCCGATCGCTCGAACGCGCCGACATGACGGCACGCCTTGTCGCGACGGGAACGCTGCAGTTCGCCGGTCTGTCCTGGGCGGGCGTCCTCACGGCGTGCAACGCGACCCAGGCGTACACGCAGACCCACCGCGGCGTCGTCGACGACGGCCTGACGGCCGCATTCCTGACGCTTGACCGGCAGTTCCCGCGGTCCGTCGTGTACAACCTGCGCTTCGCCGAGGACTGCCTCATGCGGCTGCGTCCGGCCAGCGAGCGGATGGGCATCTCCGACGAGGCGCGACGTCGCCTCGCCCGGATCCGTACGTCCCTCGAGTATCGCCAGACCGACGACGTCATCGCCGATCTCGCCGTACAGATGGGACGCGTCCAGGCCGCGGTCGCGGAGTCCGCCGCCGAGGTCACCAAGAGCTACTTCCCGTCGCGCGCCGTCTCGATGTGGACAGGAGAGGTCGTATGAGCCTCACGACGATCCGCTACCGGATCAGCCACACCACGAAGATCACGTACGACGCGCCGGTCGCCTCGAGTCACAACGAGGTCCGGATGACGCCGCTCACCGAGTCGGGACAGACGGCGCTGGAGAACCGGATCCGCGTCAAGCCGATGACCTGGAGCCACGTCTACCGCGACTACTGGGGCACGCACGTCACATCCCTCGAGGCGCTCGAGCCGCACCGCCTGCTCGAGGTCGAGTCGAACAGCACGGTCGAACGCACGCTCATCCCGGACGTCTCGGAGCGCCTCACCTGGGCCGACTACGAGCTCGAGACGCTGAAGGACTCCTACGACGAGTACCTCTCCCCGAGCGCCCGCACCCACCTCGAGCCCGAGGTGCAGCGCGAGTTCCGCGATGCCGTCGCGGGGATGTCGCCGGGCGAGGCCGTGGCGACGATCTGTGCGCTGGTGAACGAGCGCATGACGTACATGTCCGGGTCCACGTCCGTCGGCGACGACGCCCAGACCGCCTGGGACGCACGTCAGGGCGTGTGCCAGGACTTCACGCACGTCACGCTGGCGGCCTTGCGCATCGTGAAGATCCCCGCCCGGTACGTGTCCGGCTACCTCTGCCCCAAGCAGGATCTCAACATCGGCGAGACCGCCACCGGCGAGTCCCACTCGTGGGTCGAGTGGTGGGCCGGTCACTGGACCGGCGTCGATCCCACCAACCTCCGCGAGGTCGGCCTCGACCACGTCGTCGTGGCCCGCGGTCGCGACTACGACGACGTCCCCCCGATGAAGGGCGTCTACCAGGGCCGCTCCGACTCCAAGCTCACCGTCGCCGTCTCCTTCACCCGCCTGGTGTAACTGGCCGCGCTATCTGACCTGGATCGTCGCAGGGACGCCCAGGAAGTCACCGACGCGGTCGGCCGCCCCGGTCAGTACGGCGATGTCCTCGGCGCCG
>DAIPZP010000148.1:0-5219 GCA_036782155.1 Propionibacteriaceae bacterium | reverse complement strand
GGCAACGTCCACGAAGGGCGCGGAAGACCTCGCGGGCGACGGCACGTTTGAGTGCTCGATCTCGAACGGGGTCGGCTCGTTCGCGTACACCGCGTAGCGTCGGCCCAGGCGCTCCCCGGTCACCGGATCCAGGCCGGCGCCGAACAGCAGCTTCATCTGCTCTGCCGTGACCTCATCCCCCAGGGCGAGACCCACCCCGGCCAGGCCGCCGCCATACCAATGGCCGGGCGACTCGCCCCTCGCGCTGTAGTAGTCCGAGAGTGTGGAGTGGCCGCGGCCCGTCGCATCCAGGGCGGCGACCTGACGGGTCAGGTACTCATACCCCGAACCCGCCGACAACTTCTGCATCCCGATCGCCACTGTGCCTCCTCTCACCTTCCAGAAGCGCGCAACACCGGCCCTTGCGGACAACTGAGCGGCTAAGAAGACCCCGAGAAATGGGGGACAGGCCCGTTGAGCCACTCTCGCTGCTGGTCTTGGACGCCACGTCTGCGTCCCCGCTCTGTTCAGGGCTTCACCGTCGGCCAGGTCCTGCTCACCGTGGATGACACCACCCGCCAGGGCACGTACCGCAACGCGCTACGGACGTTCGACCGGCTTGCTCGAGCTGGGCATCGTCCCTGTGGTCAACGAGAACGACACGGTCGCCACGCAAGAGATCCGCTTCGGTGACAACGACCGGCTGGCGGCCCTGGTGGCTCATCTCGTACGGGCGGACGCCCTGTTCCTGCTGAGCGACGTCGACGCGCTGTACACGGCGCATCCGGAATCGCACGGAGCCGAGCGGATCACCGAGGTGCACAACATCGACGACCTCGCCGCTGACACCTCCCGAGTGGGGAGCGCGGTCGGTACGGGCGGGATGACGACCAAGCTCGAGGCTGCACGGATCGCGGTCGGCGCGGGGATCCCTGTAGTGCTGGCTGCCGCAGAGCAGGTGTCAGAGGCACTCGCCGGCCAGGCGGGGACCGTCTTCCACCCCTCCGGCAAGCGGCGCTCGTCACGGCTCAACTGGCTCGCTCACGCGTCGCGGCCCACCGGTGAGCTGGAGCTCGACGAGGGCGCGGTGAAGGCCATCACCAAAGGCAAGGCGTCCCTGCTACCCGCTGGCATCACGGCTGTACGTGGCGCGTTCCACGCTGGTGAACCCGTCTTGCTCGTGGATCCTGCAGGGACGCCCGTCGCGCGCGGGATCGTCAACTACGACTCCGACGTACTCCCCGCATTGCTGGGCCGCAGCACCAAGGACCTCGCCCGCGAGCTAGGCATCAAGTACGAGCGCGAGGTCATCCATCGCGACTCCCTCGTCCTTCGCAAGCCGCGTCGTAGCGACGCCGCGCCCGAGGCCTAGCTCTGCGGGCCGATCATCACGTGGGCGGTCCCCCGCCCGCAGGAGGCTGACCGCCGCCGCCACCGGTAGGGAAGCCACCGCCGGTCGGGAAGTCCTGAGGCTGCTGCTGAGTTGCCTGCGACGACCTCGACGACGTGATGCTCGCGCCCGGGACGGCCTTGTCGACGTCAGCGATGACGACGCTCTCACCGGCCGTGACTCCGCTGACGACCTCGATGGTGCTCTCGCCGAGGGCCCCGGTCACGACGCGCTTGGTCGAGAGGATGCCGTTCGTGACCACCTGGACCGTGCCTGATCCCGTGCCTGTCGGCGTGACCGCCGAGGCGGGCAGCACGACCGCCGCGTTCACCGTCTTCGTCGTGATCGTCACACCGACTCGCGACTGCTCGGGCAGGAGGTCGCCACCGGACGGGATGGTGATGACCGTGGAGTAGGTCGTCGTCGTCTGGCTGGATGCGCCGCCTGAGGCGGCACCCGTTGTTGCCGCTGTGATGGAGAAGCCGGTCGTCGTCGTGGGCAGGAGGCTGATCCTCGTGATCGTGCCCTGGAGAGCCGTGCTGCCGATGGTGCTGGTGACGGTCGCGGCCTGACCGGTCGCTACCTGGGCCCGCTTTGCCAGCGGCACGGGCACGCTGACCTCGATCGCGCCGTTACCGATGATCACGGCCGCCGCGGTGGCGCTGGCCTGCTGGCCCACGATGAAGGGCATCGACGCGACCTTGCCCGCGATCGGGCTGGTGATGGTCGCCTGGCTCAGCTGGTCCTGTGCGGTGGCGAGCGCGATGCGAGTGGTCTCGATCGTGGACTGATCGGTGATGAGCGTGGCGGCGGTCACTGCGCCTCCACCACTGCGCGAGAGACCCGCGCCGGCTGCAGCCTGCAGCGCCGAGTTGGACGAGGACAGAGTCGACGACTGCTGCCCTGCTGCACCTGCCGCAGCGCTCGCGGCGGCGGCCGGTGCTGCCTGCTGCTGCTTGGCGAGCGTGGCCGCTTGCTGCTGCAGGCTGGCGGCTTGCGCGTCGAGGGCCTTCACGGCGGCGGCGAGTGCCACGTTGGCGGCCGTCATCTGGTTTGGAAGGGTGGACTGGCTCGCTGTCAGTGTGTCGATCGCTGCTTGGCATTTCGCCGAGAGGGGCGTACTCGCCGAGGAGGTCGCGGTGGATGACGCGCTGGCCTTGGGCGTGGTCGAGGACGCCGCGGGTGATGCGGTCGAGGCGGCGGAGGAGGCCGCCGTGCTGCCGCTGGCCGCGGCCGTCACCGTCACCGTGGCGGTATGGGTCACCGTGACCGTCTTCGTCACTGTCGCCACGGGGCTCGCGGTCGTCGTCGGAATGAGCGGGATGCATTCGGAGATGAAGATCGGAAGCGCGGTCTCCACGGTCTGCACGCCGGTCTGGAGCGCTGCGATGGCGTCCGTCGCTGCCTTCACGGCGGCTGCCGGATCACTTGTCCCACCGCCACCAGGACCGCCGCTTCCACCGCCCGACGGAGTCCCCGTTCCTGAGGGAGCACCGCTGGACGCCTGTGACGAGGCGATCGTGGACTGGCGAGCCGCCGATGTCGTCGCGGCTTTGGTCGTGCTCGTGGTGCTCGACGACGCGTACGTCTGCTGGTCGGTCTGGTACTGCGAAACTGCCGACTTGTACGCGGCGTCCGCGGCCAGGACCGCGTCCTGAAGCGGGGTGCTGTTGATCGACGCCAGCGCTTGACCCGCGGTGACGGTGTCGCCCGCCTTGACGCTGACGGCTGTGACCATCCCGCTCGTGGGGAAGCCCACGCTGACCTGCGTGACGTGGTGGACCGTGCCGGACAGCGCCAGCACCTGCGTCACCGTGCCGGCCGCGGCGTTCACGGTGCGGTAGTGGTTCGCGTTGTTGCTCGTGCCGGCAGCAGCCTGGTAACCGAGCAGTCCGACGGCTGCCAACGCGACGATCGTGATTCCGACCGCAGCTCGGCCCAGTGTCTTCTTGGTGCGCTTCGTGGCCATGGATTCACTCGTTCCGTAGTGCGTCGATGGGGGCCAACTTTGCGGCACGCCAGGCCGGGTACACGCCGGCCATGATGCCGATGGCCAGCGAGACGGTCAGGGCGAGGGCGGTGGCTTCCACTGAGATGATGATTTGGAAGTTGATAACCTTGCTGAGGATCTGGCCGACGACGATGCCCAGGCCGATGCCCAGCGCCCCGCCCATGAGGCCGAGCATGCTGGCTTCGACCAGGAACTGCAGCATGATGATGCTCGGCCTCGCACCCAACGCCTTGCGGAGGCCGATCTCTTTGATCCGCTCGGTGACGCTGACCAGCATGATGTTCATCACGCCGATGCCGCCCACGAACAGTGAGATTCCGGCGATGCCCGAGAGCAACGCGGTGAGGACCGTGGTGAGCGAACCGATGGTTTTGACGAGCGCCTGCTGGCTGTAGACCGTGAAGTCCGGCGCCGCTGCCGTGACATTGTGCATCACGGACATCGTCGTGGTCGCCTCCTGCAGAGCCGCTGACAAGGAGTCCTTGTCCTTGGCCTCCATGAGGATCTGCGTGACCTGGTTCATGTTCGTCCCGGTCGAGAACCGCTGAGCGTATGTGCCTGCGGGGATGACGATCTGGTCGTCGCCGCTGCCGGACAGGGTCGAGCCGACGGACTCCAGCACGCCGATGACGGTGAACGACTGACCGGACAGCGTTATTGTCTTGCCGATCACGTACGACCCGCTGCCGAACAGGTTGTCCGCAGTTGTTGAGCCGAGCACGGCGACCATCGCCCCCTGGCTCGACTCACCTTGCGTGAAGAACCTGCCATCCGTCATCGAGCGAGCGCTCACCTCCATCCACTCCGGAGTGGTCCCGACGACGGACGTCGACGCAGAGGTCGACCCGTTGTATGCGGTCGCCGTCGCCGAGGACACCGGAGCGACCTTGAGGATGTCGGGACAGGCGTTCTTGTCTGCGAGCGCGGTGGCGTCATTGAGCGTCAGTGGGGTCGTGAACCGGGTCCGGTTGTTCCCTGAGGAGCCCGTGTTCGAGACGGTCACGCTCGAGTTGGCGCCTGAGTTCACGATGATGAGGTTCGAGCCGAGCTTGTTGATCTGGTCGGTGATGCTCTTCGACGCACCCTGCCCGAGGCCGACGGTCAGCATGACCGAGGCGATGCCGATCAGGATGCCGAGCATCGTTAAGGCAGAGCGCATCTTGCGCCCCATCACGGCTGTGAAGGCTGTGCGTACAGTCTCGAGGAAGGTCATACGGGCAACCCTTCGCTCAGCAGTCCGTCGTAGATCTGCACCTGGCGTTGCGACTGCAACCCGATGTCGTGCTCGTGGGTGATGAGAATGATCGTGCGGCCCTGGTCGTGAAGGTCGTGGAGAAGTCTCAGCACGTCGTGCGTCGACACCGAGTCAAGGTTTCCGGTCGGCTCGTCGGCCAGGATGATGTCGGGGTTCGTCACCAGTGCCCGCGCGATGCACGCACGCTGCTGCTGACCGCCGGACAATTCGCCTGGTCGGTGGTGGGTTCGATCGCCGAGGCCGACTCTCTCGAGCGCCTCACGTGCCAGGGTGTGACGCTCTTTGGCGTGGACACCGGCGTACATGAGCGGCAGTTCGACGTTGCGTTGAGCGGTCATCGAGCTGAGCAGGTTGAACTGCTGGAAGACGAACCCGATGCGCTTGTTCCTCACGACGGCGAGGTCCTTCTCGGACATGGTGCTGACGTCCTCGCCGCCCAGGAGGTACGAGCCCTGCGTGGGGATGTCGAGGCAGCCGAGGATGTTCATGAGCGTCGACTTGCCGGAACCTGACGGGCCTGTGATCGCGATGTACTCACCCTCCTCGACGTTGAGCGTGATCCCACGCAACGCCTCGAACGTGAT
>DAIPZP010000147.1:0-5222 GCA_036782155.1 Propionibacteriaceae bacterium | reverse complement strand
CGTTGACACGCAGGATGCGCAGCAGCCGCTCCTCGTCCACGTCCTCAAGGCGGCACTGGGTCTCGAGGATGCCCGCGTTGTTGACGAGCGCCGTGACCGTACCGAGCGTCCGATCGACCGTCGCGAACAGCCGCGCCACCTCGGCTTCATGACCGACGTCTGCCTGTACGACGATGGCTTCACCGCCAGCTTGCCGGATCGCGTCCGCCACACCCTCGGCCGCGGCAGCATCTCGGACATAGTTCACGCACACCCGATAGCCGCGCTGGGCACCGAGCAGCGCCGTAGCCGCACCGATCCCTCTGCTCGCCCCGGTGACGACGAGGACACCGTCCATCAGTCGGCGAACACGACAGTGATGGTCTCGCCCTTGATCGTCCCGACCGCCGATGTCACGGACGTGCTGCCCGAGTACGTGTTCCCAGCCGTGTCTGCGGCCGAGACCTTGACCGTGACGTAGCTCGACAGAGTGATCTTCGTGGGATCGTCGTACGACACCCGTGGCGTGGCGTCGGCGAAGGGCGCTGTCGCGTCGACCACGCGCTTGAGCGACCCGGGGGCCAGCGTGGCTCCAGCGGGAAGCGGCGTGTTCATCCCGCAGTCCTTGGGGTTGGTGTCCTGGACGGCCAGGCACTGGGTCAGCCACTCCTGCGACGTGGTGATCATGGCCTTCTTGCCCGCGTCGGTCAGCGCGGGCTGAGTCGATGAGAACCCGGAGACGTAGTCTCCCGGGCCGTTCACGGTGAAAGCCGGCTGCTCGAACGCCAGCAACGAGGTGCCTGTCCCGAGCTGATAGACGCCGGGGAAGAACGAGAGCTGGGAGGCGGGCGCCACCGTACCGTTGATCGTCACGCCGAGGGATCCCCAGTAGGTGGGACGGTCGACGGTGGTGACGACCGTGTTGAGCCTCCACAGCTTGGCGACCTTCGTCAGCTGATAGTTGCCCTGCACGAGGGTCCCGCCGAGCTTGTAGCTCGCCGCGAGGTACGCGGAGGTGCCGGAGTCGTTCTGCGGGTCGACCTGGATCTCCGTGATCGCGTTCTTGGCGACGCTCGCAGCGAGGAAGTCGTTGGTGAGCAGGGGCGAGTCGGCGGTCGGGTCCATCGCGTACTGCTTCGCCTTGTCCGCGTTGCCGGCCGCCAGCGCCTGGAGGTAGCCCTGGAGGGCAGCCGTCGCCTTGGTCACCTTGTCGGGTTCCGTGCTCGCCGGGGCCGCCTTCTGGGTGAGGAAGATGGCCGCCACCGCGGCAATCACGAGCACGAGGGCGACGCCGCCGGCGACGAGGCCGATGAGTGGGCCCTTGCGCCTCTTCTTCGGTGCCCGACGGGTGGTCGGAATGGCTGGTCCCGCGTACGTCAGCGGCGGTGCAGGGGGGTAAGGGTAGGTCGGTCCCGGACCGGCTGGGCCGGCGCCAGGTGGAGGGCCGTACGGCGTGGCCCCGGGCCGAGGCCCCTGGTATCCGTAGCCCGGTGCAGGAGGCTGACCGAAGCTGGGTGCAGAGGGACCGCTGGGTCCGGACTGGGGGTACTGGGGCACACCAGGGTTCGGCTGGACGGGATTCTGACCCATGGATGACCTCCGTGACGATTCCGCAAAGAGTAACCACACGCCGGGTCTCAGGGGGCCAAGGTTTCGCCGCCGACACGCCGAGGCCGGGACCGTGAAGTGATCACGATCCCGGCCTCACCAATCAGGTGCTTGCGGTGCCCTTAGCCCTTGAGGGTGGAGGTGAGGTAGGCGTAGCTGTCGGCGATTCCCTCGAAGATGTCTCCGGCGTACTTGTCGAACTCGATCACTGCGTACTCGACGGCGGAGCCCGCCGCGAGAGCCGCCGCGAGCGGGACGTCACCGCGACCGGCCGGAACCTGGTCGTCGGGCAGGTGGGCTGCGGTGATGCCGGGACGCATGGGTCCGTCCTTGATGTGTACCGCGACGACGCGATCGCCGAGGCGACCGAGCAGCGCCGCCACGTCCTGGCCACCAGCGGCCGCCCAGTACAGGTCGAGCTCGAGCAGGACGGAGGGGTCAAGGAGGTCAGCGAACACCTCGTAGGCGGTCTTGCCGTTGATGATCGAGGTGAACTCGTGATCGTGGTTGTGGTAGCCGACGCGCAGGCCGTACTCGGCAGCCTTGACGGCAGCCTCGTTCAGGCGCTGAGCGCTCCGCTGGACACCAGCCAGGTCGGCCCAGCGTGCCGGGGGGACGTAGGGGTCGATGACGACCTGGACGCCCAGCTCCTTGGCCGCGGCGAAGACCTCATCCGCGGGCGGTGTGGTGAGAAGACCGTCCGGCGTCGCCGCGCCCTCCTCGACGAGGATCGCGTGCGCGGTGGGAGAGACGAGTCCGTACTTCTCGAACGACGCCTTGAGCGCATCGACGCGACGGACGAAGTCGAACGCCTCGACGTTCGTGAAGCCGATGGCGGCAAGCTTGCCGAGGGTCCCGTCAAGGTCCGCCTCGGACGGTCCGTACACCGAGTACAGCTGAACCGAGATCTGAGGTGTGGTCATGAGTGGATGGTGTCCTTTCGAGGAACGGGTCGACAGTGGCCCTCCGCGGAGTCCGTCTTGACGCAGGGGTGCACGAACGGAACGTCCATGGGTCGCAGGCTCAGGATATGCCACAGGGCCCCGCACCCGAAGGCAAGGGGCCCTGTGTACTAGGGAGAGCTTCAGCTCACTTGATGATCTTCGTCACGCGGCCGGCGCCGACCGTACGACCACCCTCGCGGATGGCGAACTTGAGGCCGTCCTCCATGGCGATCGGCTTCTCGAGGTGAACCGTCATGTCGGTGTTGTCACCAGGCATGACCATGTCCTTGCCCTCGGGGAGCTCGACCTTGCCGGTGACGTCAGTCGTCCGGAAGTAGAACTGAGGAGAGTAGTTCGAGAAGAACGGCTTGTGACGGCCACCCTCCTCCTTGGTCAGGACGTAGACGTTGCTCTCGAAGTCCGTGTGGGGAGTCGTGGTGCCCGGCTTGATGACGACCATGCCGCGCTCCACATCCTCCTTCTTGGTGCCTCGGAGCAGGAGGCCGACGTTCTCGCCCGCACGACCCTCGTCGAGGATCTTGCGGAACATCTCGACGCCGGTCACCGTGGAGGTCTGCTTCGTGGGACGGATGCCGATGATGTCGACGGCCTCGCCGGTCTTGACGATGCCGCGCTCGATACGACCGGTGATGACGGTGCCACGACCAGTGATCGTGAAGACGTCCTCGACGGGCATGAGGAACGGCTTGTCGGTCTCGCGCAAGGGCTGCGGAATGTAGTCGTCCACCGCATCCATGAGCTCAAGGATCGACTCCGACCACTTGGGGTCACCGTTCATCGCCGGGAAAGCGGCGACCCGAATAACCGGGCAACCGTCGCCGTCGAACTCCTGCGCGCTGAGGAGCTCACGGACCTCCATCTCGACGAGCTCGATGAGCTCCTCGTCGTCGACCATGTCGCACTTGTTGAGGGCGACCACGATCGACGGCACACCGACCTGACGGGCGAGCAGCACGTGCTCACGCGTCTGGGGCATCGGGCCGTCGGTGGCGGCGACCACGAGGATCGCACCGTCCATCTGAGCAGCGCCGGTGATCATGTTCTTGACGTAGTCCGCGTGACCCGGGCAGTCGACGTGAGCGTAGTGACGCTTCTCCGTCTGGTACTCGACGTGCGCGATCGCGATCGTGATGCCGCGCTGACGCTCCTCAGGAGCCTTGTCGATCTGGTCGAAGGCCGAGACGGCGTTGAGGGTGGGGTACTTGTCGTGGAGCACCTTCGTAATCGCCGCGGTGAGCGTGGTCTTGCCGTGGTCGATATGCCCGATGGTGCCGACGTTGCAGTGCGGCTTGGTCCGCTCGAACTTAGCCTTTGCCACTTGGGCTCCTATTCCGGATGTCGCCACGCTGGTCGCGAGGCGCGCTTTCTTCTGTCCCGCAAGCTCGCGGAACGCATGTTGAGGTCTGACCCCCACGCAAGGGGACCGGACAAGTCTTCCCGAGCGGGGTCAGTGAGTCAAACCCACAGTCCCCGATCAGGTGGCCGCCCACCCTCGCGGGTCGGCGACCTGTCTGTCAGAGGCCGCCGCGGGACTTCGCGACGATCTCCTCGGACACGCTCTTGGGCGTCTCGGCGTACGAGTCGAACTCCATCGAGTACGACGCCTGGCCGGACGTCTTGCTGCGGAGATCGCCGACGTAGCCGAACATCTCCGACAACGGCACCCGGGCACGTACGACCTGGTTGCCGTGCTGCTCCTCGGTTCCCTGGACGTGGCCGCGGCGCGAGTTGATGTCGCCGATGACCGTACCCAGGTAGTCGCCCGGTGTGGTGACCTCGATGGCCATCATCGGCTCCAGGATGGCCGGATCCGCCCTGCGGGCAGCCTCCTTGAACCCCATCGAGCCGGCGATCTTGAACGCGAGCTCCGAGGAGTCGACGTCGTGGTACGCACCGTCGACCAGCGTCACGCGTACGTTCTCGACGGGATAGCCGGCGAGCACGCCGAACTGCATGGCGTCCTTGACGCCGGCGTCCACGGCCGGGATGTACTCCTTGGGGATGCGGCCACCGGTCACACCGTTCACGAACTCATAGCCTGAACCCGCGGGCAGCGGCTCGACCTGGATGATGATCTTGGCGTACTGGCCGGAGCCACCGGACTGCTTCTTGTGGGTGTACTCGGCCTTCTCCACCTTGCGGCGCAGAGTCTCGCGGTACGCAACCTGCGGTTTGCCGATGTTCGCCTCGACCTTGAACTCGCGACGCATGCGGTCGATCATCACCTCGAGGTGAAGCTCGCCCATGCCGGCGATGATCGTCTGGCCGGTCTCCTCGTCGGTGTGGACGCGGAAGGTCGGATCCTCCTCGGCGAGCCGCTGGATGGCGATCCCCAGCTTCTCCTGGTCGGACTTCGTCTTGGGCTCGACGGCCTGCTCGATGACAGGGTTCGGGAACTCCATCGACTCGAGCACGATCGGGTGCTGCGGGTCGCACAGCGTCTCGCCGGTACCGGTCTCCTTGAGACCCATCACCGCGCAGATCATGCCTGCGCCCATCGAGTCGACCTCTTCACGCTTGTTCGCGTGCATCTGGTAGATCTTGCCGATCCGCTCCTTCTTGCCCTTGGTCGCGTTGAGGACCTGGGATCCGGAGGTGAGCACGCCGGAGTAGACGCGGATGAAGATGAGGCGACCCAGGTGCGGGTCGGCTGCGATCTTGAAGGCCAAC
>DAIPZP010000146.1:0-5244 GCA_036782155.1 Propionibacteriaceae bacterium | reverse complement strand
CATCGTCCGGGCGTCGATCTCGAGCGACGGGAGCGGCGTGACACTGTCGGGCTTCCTGTCGGCCGCGGTCGGCGGCGCGACGCTGGCCGACTTCCTCGCGCCGGTGTTCGTCGGCTGGGGCGTTCCGGAGAGCATCGCGAGAACCCTCGCGTTGGTCGCTGTCACCATCGCCATCTCGTACTTCGCGATCGTTCTCGGTGAGCTCGCCGCCAAACGCCTCGCCATGCAGCGCGCCGAGGCGTTCGCCATGGCGCTCGCCCCGATGGTCGACGCCATCGCCAAGGCCGTACGACCGCTCATCTGGTTCCTGGGCGTCTCGACCAACGTCGTGGTGCGTCTGTTCGGCGGCGACCCGAACGCTGGGCGCGAACAGGTCACCGAGGCGGAGATCCGGGCGCTCGTCACGGGCTCCCAGTCGCTCGGCGCCGTGGAGCGCAAGATCGTCGACGAGCTGTTCGACGCGGGGGAGCGGTCGCTGCGCGAGGTGATGGTGCCGCGCACCGAGGTCGACTTCCTCGCAGGGTCGATGCCCGCGCACGTCGCGCTGCGCGAGGTCCAGGGCGCGCCGCACAGCCGCTACCCGGTCACCGGCCAGACGGTCGACGACGTCTTGGGCTTTCTCCATGTCCGCGACCTCATGGATCTCGACCCGGCCACCCGGAACGTGCCGATATCGCGGCTCGTACGGCCCGTGACCTCCCTGCCCGAGACCGTCAAGATCCTCCACGCGCTCACCGAGATGCGGCGCACGAGCTCCCAGCTGGCGATCGTGCGGGACGAGTACGGCGGCACCGCGGGCATTGTGACGCTCGAGGATCTGGTCGAGGAGCTCGTGGGCGAGATCCAGGACGAGTACGACGTCGCCCGTGTCTCGATCGTGAGGATCTCGGGCGCCGTCGAGGTCGACGGACTGCTCACGCTGGAGCAGTTCGCTGACCGGACCGGGTACGAGCTGCCCGAGGGGCCGTACGACACGGTCGCCGGCTACTGGGTCGCCCAGCGTGGGGAGCTGCCTGACGTGGGCGACACCGTGCGCGTCGTCGTACCGCAGGTCATCGGGAGGGCCGAGTCGACGTTCGACATGAGGGTCACGGAACTGGACGGACGACGGGCGGCACGCATCCAGGTACGGCGCGCCGACGATGCCGACGGCGCCGAGGCTACGGCGGACGGAACGGCGACCCCCCAGGGGAGTGCTGCCGACGCGACAGGCGCCCGATAGGCTCTCCCACGCCAGAGCCCCGGTGTGACGAGGCGTGCTGAGGAGGTGACGTGCGCGATCCCGACGGTTCGAAGCTCCTGACCGGAGACGAGGTGGGGAGCCTCTTGCGCACCGCCGTGCAGCACGCCGGAGGAGTGCTCCAGTCGTGGGCACTCGACCACATCGACGCGAACCCGCAGAGGTCGACCACCGCCACGTACGTCGCGTCCGTCGAGTGGCCCCACGGTGTACGCAAGGAGCTGCTCGGCGTGTCAGCACGTGCCGGCGGGCTTGGTCGTACGGACGAGCGCGCCGCGATCTTCGCCGACGGCGACCGCGAAGTGGCGGTGTGGATCTACCCGAAGGATCCTGACCTTCCTGGCCTGGAGCGCGCCGCCTATCCGACGGAGATGGCCGCGGTCCTCAACGAGTACAGGGTGTTCCCCACGCCGGTCGGTGTCGACCAGATCCGGCTCGACATGATCGGCTACCGGCCGCGGCGACGGGCCGTGCTGAAGTGCACGGTCACGGTGCCGCCCAGGGTGCTGTACGTCAAGGTGCTGCGCGAGCGTCTGTTCGAGTCGGTGAAGTCGCGCCACGAGCTGCTGATCGAAGCGGGAGTGCCGGCGCCGGTGATCCTCGCGGCGACCTCAGACCACCTGCTCGTCCTCGACGAGCTGCCCGGTAGGCCATTGGCGCGCGCGATCTTCGACGACGAACCCCCCACGACGGCTGAGCGGTTGATTCGCGTGCTCGACGCCATGCCCGCATCGGTCGCCGCGCTCGAGCGCCGCCCACCCTGGGCAGAGGCCGTCCAGCACTACGCCCGCATGGTCTCGCAGGCTCTACCCCCGCTCCAGCCCCGGCTGGACTGGATGGCGGAGCAGATCACGCAGGGACTCGACGACTGTCCCGAAGGCAACGAGCCCACGCACGGTGACTTTCACGAGGGGCAGATCCACGTCCGCAATGGCCACGTGTCGGGGATTCTCGACATCGACACGGTCGGCCCCGGACGCCGGGCCGACGACCTGGCCTGCCTTGTCGCGCACCTGTCCACTGTGCAGCGCATGAACACCCGGCAGGCGGAGCGGGTGCACAACCTGCTCCGTACGTGGGTTCCGGTCTTCGACGAGCGGGTCGACCCCACCGAGCTGCGCCTGCGTGCCGCTGCGGTCATCATCTCCCTCGCGACCGGCCCGTACCGCAGCCAGGAACCTCACTGGGAGCGGGAGACGCACCAGATCGTCGACGCCGCGGAGGCGCTGATCCGTCAGGTCGTGTAGCGACCACACGGAGCGCGAAGTCGGCACCGTCGACGAGTGCTTCGACGAACGCCGGGATCTCGCATGGGTCCGCGGACCCGTGCGCATCGAGGGTCACGACGATGTCGCCCGTCGCCGCGTGCATGCCGCAGACGAGAGCGTTGCCCTTGCCCCGACGGGTCTGCTGAAGAATCTCGGGCTTACAAGGGGTGTTGCGAGGACATGCGTCCGAGACGGCTCAGTTAAGCGTTCCTCAACGGAGATGGCGCAGGTTCTCGAAGAACAGCGTGGCAACAAAGGCAACGAGAAGGACCGCTGCAGGCAGCACCATGGCGTCGCTGAGGGCCGCAGACAGGCCGGTCTTCACGAACTGCGGCAGTACGACTGTGGTTCCCTGGGAGAGCGACGGACCCTGCGCCCCCGGAAGGTGGGCGGCGATCCGGGACTCCATGAGCACCGCGATCGCCGCAGAGCCGATGACAGCTCCCACCTGGCGCACCGTGTTGTAGACGCCGGATCCGGAGCCCGCCGACTGTGGCGGCAGGTTGCGGTTCGCGCCCGTCGACAGCGTTCCCCAGACGAACGAGCTGGAGATGCCCAGGAACAGGGCGGGCAGGAGGATCTGCCAGGTCGCGGAGTCGGGCGTCATGACGCGCGACAGCCAGAAGATGGTGGCGGCCTGTCCCAGGAGCCCCGCGCTCGCCAGGTAACGGGGATGCACACGGTCGACCAGTCTCCCGGCGATGGGAGCCATGACGATGCTGGCGAGCGCCTGCGGGGCCATCAGCAGTGCGGCGTGCGTCGGGTTCAGCCCGCGGACCACCTGGGCGTAGATCATGAACGGGAAGATCATCGCGGTGATGCTGAACCCGACCGCGGTGATCGCGATCGACGACACGCTGAAGTTGCGGTCGGAGAACAGGCTGAGGGGCACCAGCGGTTCGCCCTTCTGGCGCCACTGCCACCAGACGAAGACGGCCAGCAGGAGTGCCCCGACCACGAGCAGCGCGGGCACGCTGATCAGGCCGGTGATCGTGCCCCAGTGGTACGTCTCGCCCTCCTGGATCGCGAACACGCCGCAGAACAGGCCGACGGCGCTGAGTGCGACGCCAACCCAGTCGAAGGTGTGGGTGTGGGTCTGCAGCTTCGGCACGAGCCGAGCGACCAGGATGACGGTCAGGATGCCGATGGGGACGTTGATGAGGAAGATCCACTCCCAGCCGGCAGCGTCGATGAGTATGCCTCCGAGGATCGGGCCGACCAGTCCCGCCACCCCTGCGGTCGATCCCCACAGCGCCATGGCGCCACCGCGGCGCTGGGGAGGGAAGATCCGGGCGATCACGGTCATCGTCTGCGGCGACATCATCGACGCGCCAAGGCCTTGGACGACCCGGGCGGCGATGAGCCAGCCGATCCCGAGGCCGAGAGTTCCGGTCAAACCGCACCACGCCGATGACAGGGTGAAGATGACCAGGCCGATCATGTAGACCCGCTTGGGTCCGATCCGATCACCGAGGCGGCCGGTGATGAGCATGGGCACGGCGAACGCGAGCAGGTAGGCGCTCGTCACCCAGACCACCGTGTTGATGCCGGCGTTGAAGGCCCGCATCAGCGCAGGGGTGGCCACAGAGACGATCGTCGAGTCGACGAGGATCATGAAGAACCCGAGGACCAGCGCCCACAGCGCCGGCCATGCCTCCTTGGGCACCACCACCTCGCTGGGCGGCGCGGAGGCGGATGCAGCGTCATGGGTCGTCACGTCGGCGTCGGCCATGAGAGGCCTCCTGTCTGAATGCGGTCGCGTAGGGTGGCCATCCACTCACGCTCGTGGTGCTGCTGCGAGGTCGCGTACGACCCGTACAACAGGTAGATCTCAGGGACATGTTCCCTGGCGGCGAGGTCGAGCAGGGCGCTGTAGCCGTCGAGCTGGTGGTCGAGGTCAGCGATACGGGCGTCGAGGGCCCGCAGCACGTCCGCGACCGAAAGGTTGTGCAACTCGCCGAGCCCGGCGTGGTCCGCCGCAGAGAGCGCTGTGGGCGTCGCCAGGAGTGCAGCGATCCGCTCGCGCATCGCGGAGAGCCCCGGGTCGAGGATCTCGTATGTCGTTCGTTCGGGCCGGTTGCCGACGTGCTCGGCCTTGAGTGGACGGACGTACCCGTGCTCGCACAACCGTGACACGGAGTGGTAGAGCGACCCGATACTCACCGGCACAGTGACGTCGTCGTGGCGATCGCGCAGGGTCTGGAGCATCTCGTACGGGTGCATGGGACGCTCCGCGAGGAGGGCCAGCACGGCCACTGCCACGGGCGGTAGGCCCTTACTCGTCCCGGAATGTTCCACGTGGAGTATTCAACGACGCGGTTGGAGATCTGTCAATCGGTAGGGTCCGGGATATGCGCCTACTCCTCGGACTCCCTTCGGTGGCTCGGACAGACCTCGGGATCCAGGAACTGAGTGGCTCGTCTGTTCAGGACTGCGGCGACCACCTCGTCGTTCGGACCCCTGACAGGACCGATTACCACTGGGGCAACGCGTTGTACGTCACAACAGGCGACCCCGATGATGCGGGGCGTTGGCTCGAGCGGTTCGCCGAGATGTTTCCAGATGCGACATACCGAGCCATCGGTCTGCCTCGGCGCCCGGAGGGCGCAGGGTGGAGCGACCTCGACATCGAGGCGTCCGAGGCGCTGACGTCATCTCGGGCTCCGTCGCCCACTGACGTGCCGGCGGGCTACGACGTACGGGCCCTGGACAGCGACGCCGACTGGTTGCAACGCG
>DAIPZP010000145.1:0-5265 GCA_036782155.1 Propionibacteriaceae bacterium | reverse complement strand
TCCTGGCACTGATGGGGGCGATCAGCTGGTGGCCCGCGATACTGATCGCGATCGTAAGCAGCATCGTGCTCGGCAATGTCGGCGGCCACCTCAGGTCTCGCCGAAAGGCTCTGGGCCGTGGCAGGACGATCGCACCAGGCACGAGGGACCGGCTGCGATGAGGCGTCGCCCGGTCAGGGCGTCGTCACCGTCACTGGGACGCGACCGGTGAGCAGCAGAAGCCCCTACGAGGAGTCCCGTCCGTCCCGTTCCTTGGTGGGCTGGGCGATCTCCTAGGCGGCCAGGTCACGTTCGGCGCGACTCGGCTTGTCCTCCCAGGTCGCAGCCTTCGCATCGAACTGGTTCATCGTGCCGCCCTGTCCTTCGTCGCCCGTGCGAGCAGGTCGTCGGCGTGCGCCCGCGAGGCCTCCGTGTCGTCATGGCCGCCCATCATCCGGGCCAGCTCGCGGAGCCGCTCGTCGCCGTCGACGGCACGCAACCCGGAGGTCGTCACCGTGCCGTCGTCGCTCTTGAGGACGACGAAGTGGCGGTCGCCGTACGCAGCCACCTGCGCGAGGTGGGTCACGACGATGACCTGGGTGAGGCGCGAAAGGCGTGCCAACCGGCTGCCCACCTCGAGCGCCACCGCGCCACCGATGCCCGCGTCGACCTCGTCGAACACGAACGTCTCCCCGCCTCCCGCGTCAGCGAGTACGACCTCGAGCGCCAGCCGTACCCTCGACAGCTCACCACCCGAAGCCACCTTCGCCAGCGGCCCCGGCTGCGCGCCGGGGTTGGCCGAGAACAGCAGGCTGACCGCATCCGCGCCGTACGGACCGGGCTCAGGCAGCGGCGTCACCGCGAACTCGAGCCGTGCGTGCGGCAAGGCGAGGGCGGCCAGCTCCTCGCGCACGGCCGCCGACAGCTTCGACGCCGCCGCGACCCGCATCGTGGTGATCCGCTCCGCGGACACCGTGACGCGCTTCGTGAGGGTGGCGACCTCGGACGTCAGCGCCTCGATGCGGTTATCGCTGGCTTGGAGCTCTGTCAGCCTCGACGCGCTCGCGGTGGCCCAGTCGAGCACCTCAGCGACGGTCTCGCCGTACTTGCGGGTCAGTCCCTGGAGCTGCGACCGGCGAGAGGCAACCCATTCGAGTCGTATGGGGTCGGCGTCGAGGTCGGCGAGGTACGACGCTGTGGTGGCCGCCAGGTCGCCGACCAGCGCCGTCACCTCACGCGCTTGCGACGCCAGCTCGGTGGCCTGAGCGTCGGCGTCTGCAGCGGACTCAAGCGCCTTGCGCGCCTCGGCCACGAGGCTGAGAGCGCTCAGTTCGTCGCCGCTCGAGTCTTCGTCGCCGGACAGCGCCACGGACGCGTGGTGCGCGAAGAGTCGCAGGTCGTCGACCGCCTGCAGACGCCCGGCCTCAGCCGCGAGCGCCACGTCCTCGTCGGGCTCGGGCGCCACCGCGGCGATCTCCTGGAGGCCGAACGCCAGGAGGTCCTGCTCACGGGCACGCTCCCGCGCCTGCTCCTTGAGTCGTGCCAGCTCGGTTCTCGCCAGTTGCCGAGCGCCGTAGTCGGCTCGGTATGCGGCGAGTTCAGCGGCCAGGTCCGGACCGGCCGACCGGTCGAGGACCTCGCGCTGTCGTTCAGGCGCCGCCAGTCGTTGCTGCTCCGCCTGTCCATGGATGGTCACGAGCCGGGCACCGATGTCCGCACCGACGGCTGCCGGCACCTGCGCGCCGCCGAGCAGTGAACGGGAGCGCCCGTTGGCCGCCACCTGGCGTACGACCAGCAGCTCTCGATCGTCCAGCACTCCCCCGGCCTCGTCGACACTGGCGACGACGGCCTCGGGAACGTCGACGAAGCGGGCCTCGACGACAGCCCGATCAGCCCCTTGACGTACAACTCTGGCCTCGGCCCGCGCACCCGCGACGAGGCTCAGTCCAGACACCACCAGCGTTTTGCCGGCACCAGTCTCGCCGGTGACTACCGTCAGGCCCGGACCAGGCTCGAGCACGGCGTCGCCGATGACGCCCAGCCCGACGATCCGCAGTTCGACGAGCATCAGCCGCTGAGGTGCTCGTAGCCGGAACGGAAGCCCTCGACGCTCAACCCGAACTTCTTGACGAGGCGGTTCGTGAAGGGCTGCGCGGACAGCCGAGCCACCTGAAGGTGGTTCTCGTGGCGCCGGACCGTGACGCGGGAGCCCAGGGGCGCGTCCACCGTGCGGCGCCCGTCGCACCAGAGCACGGCGTCGCCGCCCACGAGATCGACGACGACCTCGCTGTCGGGACCGAGCACCAGCGGTCTCGCGAAGAGCGCGTGAGCGCTGAGCGGCACCATGAGGAACGCCTCGAGCTCGGGCCACATCACGGGTCCGCCTGCCGAGAACGCGTACGCGGTCGAGCCGGTCGGCGTCGACACCAGAAGCCCGTCGCAACCCCACCGGGACACGGGCAGCCCGTCGACCTGCGCGAGTACCTCGATCATCTTGCGGCGCGAGAGCTTCTCGATCGACACCTCGTTCACGGCGAACGACCGCCAGGTCACTTCTCCCTGGGGATCAGGCTGAAGCTCCACCGAGATCGTGAGGCGGTTCTCGATGGCGTAGTCGCGCCGGATCACGTGGTCGACGATCCGCGGAAGGTCACTCACCTCGAGCTCGGCGAGGAAGCCGACGTGCCCGAGGTTCACTCCGAGCACTGGAACCCTCTTGCCGAGCGCCCATTCCGCTGCCTTGAGGATCGTGCCGTCACCGCCGAAAACCACGACGACCTCGAGCCCGTCGGTACCGTTCGTGTCGATCACCTGGGTCTCGGGCGAGCACTCGTGGAGGGCTTCCGCCACATCGGGTTCGGCCGCGACCAGGAGGCCGTGGGCGGTGACCGAGCGTACGAAGTCGCACGCGGCGGAGACCGCCTCAGGGCGGTGGAGGTGCGTCTGGACAGCCACCACCCGCTGCGTACCGGAGGGGGAGGTCATGCCCACACCCTAGTGTCCGGATCGACGCAGACGAAGGAAGTACTCGACGTTTCCGGCGGGGCCAGGAAGCTGGGACGTACCGCGCCAGTCCTCGGACCAGCCGAGTCCCTCGGCGGCCTTCGCGACTCCGTCGACAGCGGCGATCCGGTCGCGCTCGTCGCGGACAACACCGCCCGCACCGAGTCGTTCACGCCCCACCTCGAACTGCGGCTTCACCATGAGCAGCGCCACACCGTCGGGACGGAGCACACCCAGCATCGGCGCGAGCAGGAGACGCAACGAGATGAACGACACGTCGGCGACCACCAGGTCCACTGGCTCTCCTTCGACGTGGTCGACCGTGAGATCACGCAGGTTCGTGCCCTCGTGGACGACGACGCGAGGGTCCGCGCGCAACGCCGCGACGAGCTGGTCATGCCCCACGTCGACGGCGTAGACCCTCTCGGCGCCGGCCTCCAGCAGCACTTGGGTGAAACCACCTGTCGAGGCACCGGCGTCGAGCGCACGACCTGCCACGGCGGTCCCTGAATCGGTCAGCGCACCCAGCAGCTTGTGGGCAGCGCGCCCGACGTACGCGTCGGTGGGTGCCTCGAGCTGCGCGGCCTCCGCGACGGGCAGTGACGGTTTGGAGGCGACCACGCCGTCGACGGTGACCTGACCGGACCGGATCAGCTCGCTCGCGTGTTGCCGCGACCGGGCGAGACCACGACTGACGAGCGCCTGATCGAGGCGCACGTCACCGACGTCCAGGCTCAGGGAGCATTGGCGCGGCAGGTCCGCCGGGCTTGGGCAGGGCAACCAGGGGGGCGCCTGCCAGGGCGCCGGAGACCGTCTCGTGCGCACGCGTCAGCCGATCGACGTGCTCGGTGATCGGTACGTCGCTGAGATCGGCGACGTCGCGGCAGGCATCGTCGATGTCCTCGCGGCCCGTGACGGGCGGTTGCTCGCTCACGGCGCCATCGTAGTGTCCGCGTGAGCGGTCCTCCCGCCGTCCTCCCCCAGACCCCGAGCCGCCAACGCGTCTCCCGTGTCGTGGGCGTAGGCGACAGCGCGTACGACGACGGGTGCGACGTACGCAACGGGGTTGCGCCGGAGGCCGCGGGCGGTCATCGCCTCGCTCACGTCGTCGAACGCCCCGAGGAGGTGCGGCAGGCTGCGGAGCATCACCGCGACGGCGAGGGCGATGCGGTCAGGGTCGACGCGGATCAGCCTCAGGGGGCGGCAGGCGGTCGCGATGCCGTCGACCAGCTCAGGAATGGGCGTCGTGAGGGTGAGCAGCCGCGTCGCGTACAAGGCCAGCACGAGGTTCTCCACGATCACGACGCCAGCCATGGGCTGGCCGGCGAACGCTTGGACAGCGACGATCAGGGCACACACCACGACCATGCCGATGCCGAGCCCCACGGCGCGGCGGACGCCGACCTTCGCCCACATCAGGATGGCGACCGCGACGATGACGGCGCCGAGCGAGAACCACCAGCGCCCGACGGCGATGGCAGGGATGGTCAGGGCCAGGAGCAGTACGTACTTCCAGCCCACCGAGACCGCCTCGAGCGGACTGCCGGACGGCCGGTACGTGCCGAACAGCTCGTCCGCGGCCCTCATCGGCCCACCAGCTCGACGTAGGCGCCGATCGCCAACTCCGGTGGACCGTCGGCGACGATCCGGCCGCCGTCGACGACGAGCACGCGTTCCGCGTCCTGTGCCAGTTCTAGATCGTGGGTCGCGACGATGAGCTGCTGGTCGAGGCGAGCCAGCTCGTCACGGATCCGGTTGCGGTTGCGCAGGTCGAGCAGGGTGGTGGGCTCGTCCGCGACGACGACGGCCGGCTCGACGGCGAGGACGCTCACGAGGGCGACGAGCTGTCGTTCGCCCCCCGACAGGTCGTACACGCTCGAGTGCTGCACGTGCCCCAGCCCGTACGCGGCCAGGAGCTGAGCCGCCCTGTCGCGTCGCTCCGCACGCGGCAACGTCCGACGCAGGCTCAGCGCCACGTCCTCGATCGGCGTCGGCATGACGAGCTGTGCGAGCGGATCAGTGAACACGAAACCGACCCGTCGGCGCACGTCGCCGCCGTGGGTGACCGTGTCGAGACCGTCGACCCGTACGTGGCCCTGGCTAGGCAGGATGAGCCCATTGAGCAGGCGAAGGAGCGTCGACTTGCCCGACCCGTTCGCCCCGACGACCGCGATCCGTTGCTCGGTGAGCGTCAGCGTGACCTCGGAAAGCAGCGCCCGAGCCTCCGTGTGAAGGCCGGTGGCGGGCACCGTGACGGTGACCTCGCGAAGCTCGATCACTGCG
>DAIPZP010000144.1:0-5289 GCA_036782155.1 Propionibacteriaceae bacterium | reverse complement strand
GAGTGACCTTGTCGTCAGTGCGGTCGGTCTGGGATGCAACAACTTCTCCCGGCCCGGCACTCCGACGGAGACCCTGGAGGGGACGAAGTCCGTGCTCGACGCGGCCATCGACCACGGGATCACGCTGCTCGACACCGCTGAGCTGTACGGCGACCCGAAGGGCGGCAGCGAGGACCTCATGGGTCAGGCGCTGGTCGGACGACGTGACCAGGTCATCCTCGCCACGAAGTTCGGCCACATGGCTGGTGGCCCGTCCGGCTCAGAGGCATGGGGTTCGAACGGCTCCGCCGCGTACATCACCCACGCCGTCGAGGGGTCCCTGTCACGGCTGCGTACGGACCGGATCGACCTCTACCAGCTCCACACGCCGGACGCGCGCACGCCCATCGGCGAAACGCTCCATGCGCTCGCCGGGCTCATCGAGTCCGGCAAGGTGCGCTTCATCGGGCACTCAAACCTCACGGCCGAGCAGATCCGCGAAGCCGCCTCGGTCGCGTCCGAGCTGGGCCTGCCGCCGTTCGTGTCGGCCCAGAACGAGTACAGCCTCATGGCCCGTGGGCTCGAGGCTGAGGTGCTGCCGGCCGTACGAGAGCTCGGGCTCGGCTTCCTCCCGTACTTCCCGCTCTACAACGGGCTTCTCACCGGCAAGTACACGCGCCAGGGTGGCGAAGGCCGCCTCACGCGGCAGCGCCCGGAGGTGCTGCAGACGCTCGACTGGGACCTCATGGAGCGCTACCAGGCGGTGTGCGACGAGGCGGGCGTGACGATGCTGGAGGCGACGTTCGCCTGGCTTCTGACGCAGCCCGGCATCAGCAGCGTCATCGCCGGCGCCACGCGGCCGGAACAGGTCGAGGCCAACGCCAAGGCCGGCATGACCGTGCTCGACGAGGACGTGCTCGCCGCGATCGGCGCCCTGTTCGCATGACGATCCGGCACCAGGTGCCGCGGCCTTCACTTCCGCCGGTGACGGTACGGGGCGGCCTCGACGACCTGGTGTCTCTCGTCGCCGGCCGTCGCTGGGTCGCCCTCACCGGTGCCGGGATGTCTACGGACTCGGGCATCCCCGACTACCGCGGCCCGTCGGCGCCGCCCGCCAATCCCATGCTGTACGACGAGTTCGTGTCCGACGAGGCCAACCGCCGCCGGTACTGGGCGCGGTCGATGCTCGGGTGGCAGTCGTTCCGCCGCGCCGAGCCCAACGCCGGGCACGCCGCACTCGTGGGTGCGCCCGGCCTGGCCGGTGTCGTCACCCAGAACGTCGACGGTCTCCACGAAGCGGCCGGCAGCAGCCCGGTCGTCGACCTGCATGGCCGGATCGACCGCGTGGTGTGCCTGACATGCCGTACGTACTCGGGCCGCGCCGATCTCCAACAACGCCTGCAGGAGCTGAACCCCGATATCGACGGCTACCTGCCCGCCGGTGCGGCCGAGCTGGACTCGGCGCGGCTCCGTCCTGACGGCGATGCCATCGTCGACCGGTGGCGCGACTTCGTCGTGGCGCCGTGCGAGGTGTGCGGGGGCTTCCTCAAGCCAGATGTCGTCTTCTTCGGCGAGTCAGCCCGCCGGGAGGTGGTGGCCAGCGCGTACGAGCTCGTCGACTCCGCCGACGCCCTGGTCGTCCTCGGCTCGTCCCTCACGGTCATGAGCGGCCTCCGCTTCGTACGCCACGCGTCACGTCTCGGCAAGCCCATCGCGATCGTGAACCGTGGCGCGACAAGGGGCGACGATCGCGCGGACGTGCGGCTCGAGGACGGCACCACCGAGACTGTGCTCGCCCTGCGTGACCGTCTCGGCTGATCAGCTCAGTCGCACCGCGGCAACATCGGTAGCAGTTTCGTCAGCCCAGCGGGTTCCGCCGGAGCGTGACGAGGGCGGCGCCGAGCAGGATGAGCGAGCCGAGGACCGCGAAGCCGGCGGAGATGTCGACGTCCTGCTTGACCGTACCCAGCCGTGACCGCACGTTGTCGAGGACCGTGTTGAGCTGGTCGGAGCTTGCGGCGCTGAAGAACTCGCCACCCGTGATCTGCGCGACCTCCTTCAGCGCGCCGTCGTCGGCGATCAACGCGCCGGCACCGGCGCCTCCGCCACCGCGACCACCGCCACCGCCGAACCCGCCACCGAAGCCGCCGTTGCTGACCTGTGAGGCCGTGCACGCCATGCTCTTGGGGCTCGTGGTGCCGAACCCGATCGGGTAGATGCGCACGCCGCGCTCGGCCGCCTGTACGGCTGCCTCCTGCGGGGTCACCCCACGGGTGTTGGCGCCGTCGGTGAGCAGGACGACGATCTCCGGTACAGGGCTGGCCGGGACCACGGTGCCCGTCGGCGTCTCCGCCGACGACGTGGAGTCGGTCGGCGTGACCTTCGGGTCGATCTCCGCGATCGCGTCGACCGCGGTGAGAATCGCCGAACCGATGACTGTGCCTCGCCCGGTGGTGAGGCCGTCGATCGCCTTGAGCAGTACCGACGTGTCGGTCGTGGGGGCCACGGTGAGCTGCGCCTGACTGCTGAAGACGACCAGCCCGAACTTCGTACCGGACGACTTCTGAGCCTGAAGGAAGTTCCGTACCGCCGTCTGCGCGGCCGCGAGCCGGTTGGGCGTCACGTCCGTGTTGCACATCGAGCCGGAGACGTCGAGCGCCAGGATGACCGTCGCGTCGTTCGACGGCACGGTCATGGTGACCGTGGGCCTGGCCGCACCGATCCCGAGGGCGACGAGCGCCACGCAGATGAGCACGACCGGTACGTGCCTGCGCCACGGCTTCTGGCCCGACGCCGCCTCGCGCAGAAGCCCGAGCGAGGAGAACGTCGTCGTGTTCCGCCTGCCGCGCCGCAGCCACCACAGGTAGGCGCCGAGCAGCACGAGGCCAGCCAGCGAAAGCGTCAGCAGATATGGGGAGCCGAGACTCATCAGATCACCCGCCCTGTCCGTACGATCGACCACGCGGCGCCGAAGAGGATGAGCACCGCTGCGGCCGCGACAACCAGCGACGTGACCTCGTGCGGGACCGGCCGCGCCGTCCACGACAGCTTCACCGCGCCGGCCACGCCGGCGATCGCCTGCGTGTCGGACGCCGCCACGTACGAGCCGCCGGTCGTGTCGGCGAGCGTCTTGAGCGTCGATTCGTCGAGCGCCGTCGCCACCTGGAAGCCGCCGACCTTGATGGTGGTGCCGGCCGTCGTGCCGATCCCCACGGCCGAGACATGAACGCCGGCCGTTGATGCGAGGTCGGCCAGATCGGCCGGGTCCGGACCACCCGTCTGCTCGCCGTCAGAGAGTAGGACGATGGCCGTACCCGCGTACCAGCCGATCTGCGTGTCCGACGGGTTCTGCGCGAGCTGGATCGGGGCCCCGGCGATCGCACTCAGTGCGGTCAGCACGCCCGAGCCGATCGCGGTCGCGCCGCCTGCCTTCAACCGGTCCACTGCCGCGAGCACCGCGGTGTGGTCGGTCGTGGGCTGCTGGACGACGTTCGACGCATCGCCGAACGCGACGACGCCGATCATGATCTCCGGACCTTGCGCGTCCACAAGGGTGTGTGCGACCTGCTTGGCGACATCGAGCCTTGTCGGCGTGACATCGGTCGCGGCCATCGAGTTCGACACGTCGATCGCGACGATGACCGTCCCTTCACGTCGCGGCTCGGGCACGGTCGCCACCGGCCGGGCCATCGCTGCCAGGCTGAGCGTCACGCCCAGCAGCATCAGCACCGGTGCGAGGATCGCTCGCTTCGGCGTCGGCGCAACGAGCCCGAGCTTCGCGAGCTCTGCGCGGCGTCGACGCTGGGTACGACGCAGACGTACGTAGGCGAACACCAGCAACGGTACGAAGAGGAGGCTCAGCAGCAGCCAGGGCCACGTGAACGACAGGTTCATCGCGGACCCGCCATCGAGACCACCCGGCCGCCGGCGCGACGCGAGCGCAGGGCGGCGATCTTGCTGAGCACTTTCACGAGGTCGTCCTCGGTGCTGACCTCGTGCAGCTCAGCGCCGGCGCGGGCGATCGCCTGCGACAGCTCCGCCGACTGCGCCTCCGCGTTCTTCGCCAGCCGCTGCCGGAACAGCGGGTCGTCGGTGTCGACGAACAGCTGCTCGCCGGTCTCGGCATCCTCGACCCACAGGAGACCCGCCGCGGGCAGCTCGTGCTCGCGGGGGTCGGTCACCCGCAGGCAGACGACCTCGTGGCGCTGCGCGAGAAGCCCCAGGGCCTTGTCCCATCCGGGCTCGGACAGGAAGTCGGAGATCACGATGACCAGGCCGCGGCGGCGGGCGACCCCCGCGGCGGACTTCAGCAGTACGGAAAGGTCCGTGGGCGACCCCGTACCCTTCCGTGGCCCGTCGAGCAGCGCCTGCGCGATCCGCAGCACGTGTCGGCGGCCGCTGCCGGGCGGTACGGTCACGCCCGCGGTCCCCGGGCCCCCGAACAGCATCGCGCCGACACGGTTGCCGCCCCGCACGAGCACGTACGCGATCGTCGTCGCGAGCTCCGTCAGTACGTGGCCCTTGTGCCGGGCGAGCGGGCCGAAGCCCATGGACGCGGTGGTGTCGAGCAGCAGCCACGCGGTCAGCTCGCGATCCTCGAGGAACTCCCGCACGTACGGGGCGTCCATCCGTGCCGTCACGTTCCAGTCGATGTGGCGCAGGTCGTCGCCCGGCATGTACTCGCGGATGTCCGCGACGTCGAGGCCAGTCCCGCGGTACGTCGTGCGGTAGTCACCCGTCGAGCGGCCGTCCAGGCGCCGTACGATCCGCCACTCGAGGCGACGTAATAGCCGGTCGGCAGTCAAGCCGGGGGGCGGACTCGTCACGTCGTCGCCGGCCTCTGGTACGCCACCTCATCGAACTGGGCCTCCTCGGCGCGGTCGCGCATGACGATCGGCGGCTGCGGGACGGCGGCGACGATCGGCTCGAGGATGTCGTCGGCGGTGAGGTCCTCGGCCAGCGCCTCGTACGACAGCACCATCCGGTGCCGCAGCACGTCGCCGCTCAGCTCGGCGACATCGGTGGGAAGGACGAAGTCGCGGCCGCGCAGGAACGCGAGCGCGCGGCCGGCGAGGATGAGGTTGATCGAGGCGCGCGGGCTGGCTCCGTACGTGATGAAGCGGGCCAGGTGGCCCTGCCCGACCGTCTGCGGGTTGCGGGTGGCGGAGACGAGCGAGACGGCGTACGAGATGACGCCGGGATCCACGTAGACCGCGTCGGATTGCGCCTGCATCCGCTTGAGGTCGTCCAGGGTAAGGACCTGCTCGGTCTTCACGGGCGCCGACGTCATGCGCTCGACCACCGCGTACT
>DAIPZP010000143.1:0-5306 GCA_036782155.1 Propionibacteriaceae bacterium | reverse complement strand
GTCACCCCGCCCTGGAACTTCCCGCTCGCGATCCCGGCCGGATCGACGCTCGCCGCGCTGGCCGCCGGATCGCCGGTGATCATCAAGCCGGCGCACCAGGCGCACCGCTGTGGCCAGGTCATGGTCGAGGCGCTGTGGGAGGCCGGCGTGCCGCGGGACGTGCTCGCGTGCGTCCAGCTGGACGAGCGCTCGCTCGGGGAGCGGCTGCTGAGCCACCCGGCGGTGGAGCGCGTGATCCTCACAGGGTCGTACGAGACGGCGTCGCTGTTCCGCTCGTTCCGCGCCGACCTGCCGCTGCTCGCCGAGACCAGCGGCAAGAACGCGATCATCGTCACGCCGAGCGCCGACCTCGACCTCGCCGCGAAGGACGTCGTCTACTCGGCGTTCGGCCATGCCGGGCAGAAGTGCTCGGCGGCGTCGCTCGTGGTGCTCGTCGGGTCGGTCGCGACGTCCGAGCGCTTCCGGCGACAGCTCGTTGACGCCGTGAGCGCGTACACCGTCGGCATGCCCTGGGAGGCGTCCTCGCGCATCGGGCCGCTCATCGGTCCGGCCGACGGCAAGCTCCTGCGCGCTCTGACCACGCTGGAATCCGGACAGTCGTGGCTGGTGGAGCCGGAGCGTCTCGACGATTCCGGCGCCCTCTGGCGGCCAGGCATTCGCCTCGGCGTACAGCCCGGGTCGGAGTTCCACCAGGTCGAGTACTTCGGACCGGTGCTCGGCGTGATGACTGCCGCCACCCTGGATGAGGCGATCGACCTCGTGAACCAGGTGGAGTACGGGCTGACGAGCGGCCTGCACTCGCTCGACGAGGCCGAGATCCAGCACTGGCTGGCGCGCATCGAAGCCGGCAACCTCTACGTCAACCGCGGCATCACCGGCGCCATCGTCCGCCGCCAACCGTTCGGCGGCTGGAAGAAGTCCGTCGTCGGAGCCGGCTGGAAGGCCGGCGGCCCCAACTACCTGTACGGCCTGACGCGCTGGATCGACGTGCCCTTCCCCGAGGAGCCCGGGACCAGCCGCGACCCCATCGGGGCCGCCGCCGTGCGCGCCGCCGAGGCCGCTGGCGCCAGCGAGGGGGACGTGACCTGGCTGCGTCGCGCCCTGGCTTCCGACGCGATCGCGTGGGAGACCGAGTTCGGCGTGGTCCGGGACGTGTCCGCCCTGGTGAGGGAACAGAACGCGTTCCGCTACCAGGCCGTACCGGTGACCGTACGGTCCGGTGCCGGCCGTGTCGTCGACCTCATCCGAGTCGTCGCCGCCGGCTTGCGCGCCCACGCGCGGGTGTCGGTGAGCGGGCCGCGGTTCGAGCCGGGCATCGATAGGTACCTCGGCAGCGCTGGGGTGTCCTGGTGGGCCGAGGGCGACGAGCAGTGGAGGGCACGGGCACGACAGCTCGCCGCGACCGGCGGACGGATCAGGCTGGTCGGAGCCGACGCGCGGGCGACCGCCGACGCGACGGGTGGTTCGCCGGACGTGGCCCTGTACGACAACCCTGTCGTCTCCGCAGGACGGGTCGAGATGCTGCCGTTCCTGCGCGAGCAGGCGGTCTGCGTGACGGCTCACAGGTTCGGAACACCAAGGCGGATCGAGATGTCAATCCTCTCCTGAGATTTTCCTGAACGCGTTTCTTATGGAATCATCAGGACGTGAGGATGAGCTACCCGATCAGACTGGCTCTCGCCGTCGTCGCCGCTGTGGCGTCGGTGGCGGGGGGAACGGCTGACGGCGTGGAGCCTGTCTCATCGGATACACAGGCCCTTACATCGGGCGTCTCACAGGCCGTCATCGACGCGGAAGCCGTCGAGCGCCGCGAAGTCGATCTCGGGGAGCTGGCCCGCGCGACACTGCTGAGCGCACAGGCCGACCAGATCAGCCAGGCCGCCAGCGAGCTGCAAGCGGCGGCGCAGAAGAAGACCCAGACCACCGCTACGTCGACGACCTCCGTGTCGTCGACCCCCGTGGGGTCGGCGACCGATCCCCGGGAGATCGCCCGCCAGATGATGCTCAGTATGTACGGCTGGGGCGACTCCGAGTTCGGTTGCTTCGACAACATCATCATGCACGAGTCGAAGTGGAGCATCACGGCGACGAACCCGACCTCCGGGGCGTACGGCATCCCGCAGGCACTGCCCGGCAGCAAGATGGCCACGGCCGGTGCCGACTGGAAGACGAACCCCGCGACCCAGATCACGTGGGCGCTCGGCTACGTCAAGGCTCGCTACTCGACCCCCTGCGGCGCCTGGTCGTTCAAGAGCGCGCACGGCTGGTACTGACCAAGCCCACCCGAAACCCTCGGGTGAGGAGTTCGCCCAGCCTGTAGCGTCACAGACATCATGAGCACTCTCGTCGCCCGCAGCCTTGCCGCCGGGCACGGCGACCGCACGCTCTTCTCAGGGCTCGACCTCGTCGTCGCCCCCGGTGACATCGTCGGCCTCGTCGGGGCGAACGGTGCGGGCAAGACCACCCTCCTGCAGCTGCTGGCCGGGCTGGCGCGTCCGGAGAGCGGAGAGATCGTACGGTCGCCGGCTTCGTCCGCGGTCGGCTACCTGCCGCAGGAACCGGAGCGTCGCGCGGGCGAGACGGTGCTGGAGTTCCTGGGCCGTCGTACGGGCGTGACCGCCGCGCAGGCGGACCTCGACACGGCGAGCGCCGCACTCGCGACGGGCGAGCCGATCGACGGCGTACCCGCCGACGACGCGTACAGCGCAGCCCTCGACCACTGGCTCCACCTCGGTGGCGCGGACCTCGACTCCCGCGCCGAAGCTGTGGCCGCCGACCTCGGGCTCACGGTCGAACTCGACCGGCCGATGACGGCCCTGTCCGGCGGGCAGGCGGCGCGGGCCGGGCTGGCGTCGCTCCTGCTGAGCCGCTACGACGTGTTCCTGCTCGACGAGCCGACCAACGACCTCGACCTCGACGGGCTCGCGCGGCTCGAGGAGTTCGTCACCGGTCTGCGGGCAGGCGTCGTCGTCGTGAGCCACGACCGCGAGTTCCTCGCCCGCACCGTGAACCGCGTCGTCGAGCTCGACCTGGCGCAGCAGAGGATCGGCGTCTACGGGGGCGGCTACAGCGCCTACCTCGATGAGCGGGAGGTTGCCAGGAGGCATGCGCGCGAGGAGTACGAGCAGTACGAGGAGCGCCGCGGGGGCCTCACCGACCGCGCCCGGATGCAGCGATCGTGGATGGACAAGGGCGTTCGCAACGCCGTCCGCAAGGCCAAGGACCCGGACAAGTTCATCCGCCATCACCAGCGCGAGGCCTCGGAGAAGCAGGCCGCCAAGGCTCGCCAGACCGAGCGGCTCCTGGAGCGGCTGGATGTCGTCGAGGAGCCGCGCAAGGAGTGGCAGCTGCAGATGGAGATCGCGGTGGCGCCTCGTGCGGGCGCTGTCGTCGCGACGGCTCGAGGCGTGGTCGTACGCCGCGGCGCGTTCACCCTCGGACCGGTCGACCTGCAGATCGACTGGGCGGATCGCGTCGCGATCACCGGCCCCAACGGGTCGGGGAAGTCGACGCTGCTCGCGGCGCTGCTCGGTCGGCTGCAGCCCGTCGAGGGAACCGTCAGCCTCGGCTCGGCCGTCGTCGTCGGCGAGATCGACCAGGCGCGGTCGCTGTTCGATGGCACCGAGGCGCTGCGCCGTGCGTTCGCCGCACAGGTCCCCGACTGGCCGGACGCGGAGGTGCGGACGCTGCTCGCCAAGTACGCGCTCGGCGCGGCCCACGTCGAGCGCCCCGCCTCGTCGCTGTCCCCCGGCGAGCGCACCCGCGCCGCCCTCGCGCTCCTCCAGGCCCGCGGCGTGAACCTGCTGGTCCTCGACGAGCCGACCAACCACCTCGACCTGCCCGCCATCGAGCAGCTGGAGGAGGCCCTCGACAGCTACCCAGGCACGTTGCTGCTCGTGACCCACGACCGGCGCCTGCTCGACGCCGTACATCTCACCCGCCGTTTCGCCGTCGACCAGGGCAAGGTGTCCGAGATCGAGGCCTGAGCCCGGGCTCGATCCCTAGAGTGTCGCCATGGATCTGACCGTTCTCGACGCGCGTGAACAGCGGGTGCTCGGGTGCCTGCTGGAGAAGATGGTCACGGTGCCAGCGACGTACCCGTTGACGCTCACCGCCGTACGAACGGCGTGCAACCAGTCCTCCAGCCGCGACCCGATCGTCGACTACGGCGAGCCGGAGGTCGACGAAACCCTGCGAGGGTTGAAGAAACGCGAGCTCGTACGGTTCGTGTGGACGTCCGGCTCCCGCACCGTGAAGTACGCGCAAGCGCTGGACCAGGCGATCGACCTGGACGAGGCTGAGCGCGCGCTGCTTACCGTGCTGCTGCTTCGCGGCCCGCAGGCGCCCGGCGAGCTGCGGACCCGTACGGAGCGGATGTATACGTTCGCGGACAGGGCGGCCGTCGAGTCGACGCTGCGGGCGATGGCCGAGCGGCAACCGCCACTGGTGCGTGAGCTCGAGCTGCGACCGCGCGAGCAGGACCGCCGGTGGGTGCACCTGCTGGGGCCGCTACCTGCCGGTGAGGTTGCCCTGGTGGCTGCGGTGGACCGCGACGCCGCGCTCGCCCAGGGCGCTGCGGCTCGCGACGAGTCCGTACGGCGCACCTACGACGTGGTGGCCGACGCGTACGCGGAGAAGTACGGCGACGAGCTGAGCCACAAGCCGTTCGACACCTGGTTGCTCGACCGGATCGCCGCGGAGGTCACCGGACCCATCGCCGATGTCGGGACGGGCCCGGGCCAGATCGCCGCCCACCTTGCGTCGCGCGGTGCCGTGGTCACCGGCGTGGATTCGTCGGAGGGCATGATCTCCGAGGCCCGGGTGCGGTACCCGTCGGTCGCGTTCGAGATCGCCGACTTCCGGCGGCTGCTGCGACCCCGTACGGCTGCGGGCTGGTCGGCGATCACGGCCTGGTACGCGCTCGTCCACCTCACTGAGTCGGAGCTCCCCGACACGATCCGGGCGCTCGGGTCGACGCTGGTGACCGGCGGACTGCTGGCGCTGGCCGTGCACATCGGCCCTGAGACCCGCCACGCCACCGACATGCTTGGCCACGTGGTTGACGTCGACTTCGTACTCCACGATCCCGACGTGGTGCGCTCCGCGGTCACGGCCGCCGGGCTCGAGATCGCCGAGTGGTACGTACGGTCGCCGCTCCCGGCCGTCGAAGCGGACACGACCCGCCTGTACGTGGTGGCGCGCAAGCCCTGACGGCTGTGGTCGAACGCCGACCGGATCAGGCCACGGTTGCCAGCGCGAACGGCAGCACCTCGCCGGCGCCCGCCTCACGCAGCAGCATCGTCGCG
>DAIPZP010000142.1:0-5351 GCA_036782155.1 Propionibacteriaceae bacterium | reverse complement strand
CGACCCTGACGAAGCCCCTGGTTCCGAAGGGTTCGCGGGCCCATCTGGAGTCGATGCTCGCCCAAGCCGGACGGCCCACCGACTGGCCGATCGAGCGCGTCGTCACCGTCAAGATCGCGCTGACGGTCGCCGCTCCGCTCTTGGCGGCGACGTTCATCTTCAAGGCGCCGTCCCCTTTGCTCGCGGCCCTGGGCGTGCTCTTCGCCGGGCTCCTGTACTTCCTGCCCGAGCTCCGTCTGTACAGCATCGGCATCGAGCGCAGGGCGAAGATCACGCTGGAGCTCGCGGACACCCTCGACCAGATGAGCATCGCGGTCGAGGCAGGCCTCGGATTCGACGCCGCCATGGTTCGGGTCGCGAAGAACGGAACGGGGGTCCTGGCAGCGGAGCTCATCCGTACGCTGCAGGACGTACAGGTCGGCATGACGCGGCGCGTGGCGTACGAGGACCTGGTCGAACGCACCCAGGTGCCCGATCTCAAGCAGTTCATCCGGTCGATCATCCAGGCCGAGGCGTACGGTCTCGCGCTGTCCAGCGTGCTCAACACGCAGGCGGCCGAGATGAGGCTCAAGCGGCGTATGCGCGCGGAGGCCAAAGCAATGCAAATTCCCGTCAAGGTGATCTTCCCGCTCATGCTCTGCATCCTCCCGGTGCTGTTCATGGTCGTCATGGGACCTGGCGTCATCGGCATCATGGCGAGTTTCAACCTTGGCCGATGAGGTCGTCATGAGTGCCGCCGCCGCTATCACGGGTGCTGCAGTTCTGGGCATTGCGGCGGCGGCGCTCACCCCGTTCACCCGGGCCCGTCTGACCGATCCCACGTCTCCACGCCTGGTCAGCGTCCCTGTTCTCGCCGTTCTGGGCGTCGCCTTCGGCGCTCTCGCCGGCTGGCGTCTCGGTGCCTGGCCGGAGGCCCTGGCCTTCCTGGCCGCAGCGCTGCTGAGCACGTTGATCGTCGCCACCGATCTCGCCGCCCACGAGGTCCCGCACAAGATCATGTGGCCGGGCATGCTCGCGCTCGTCATCGGACTTCTCGTCGCGGCCGCCATCGAAGGATCGTGGGCCCGCTTCGGCATCGCGCTGGCCACCGGAGTCGTCATCGCGGTCGTCTACTTCGTCATCGCCTGGTTCGGCAAGGGCCAGTTCGGGATCGGTGACGTCAGCCTCTCCCTCTTCTTCGGCACCTTCCTCGGCTGGCTGGGTCTCCCGTACGCCCTCGTCGGTGCCTTCGGCGCCTTCCTCGTACATGTCCCTGTGACGATCGCCGTCCTGCTGGCCCGACGCGCTGGACGCAAGGCCGAGCTCCCGTTCGGCCCCTCGCTGGTCGTCGCGTCGTGGCTCGCCGCATTCCTCGGGCCTATCGTGCTCGGGGCCCTGCTGGGCCGCTGATCGCGGAGTGTGAAACGCGCCGAGCCCAGGTAACCTGTGCGGGTGACAGTTCGTCCTGACGGCCGCCGGCTCCTCCGGCTCGAGGTCAAGAACGCAGAGACCCCCATTGAGCGCAAGCCTTCCTGGATCCGTACGCGCGCCGTCATGGGCCCCAACTACACCGAGCTCCAGTCGATCATGCGCCGCGAAGGCCTCCACACGGTGTGTCAAGAGGCCGGCTGCCCCAACATCTTCGAATGCTGGGAGGACCGCGAGGCCACGTTCCTCATCGGCGGCGACGCCTGCACGCGCCGGTGCGACTTCTGCCAGATCGAGTCGGCCAAGCCCACCTCGTACGACACCGAGGAGCCGCAGCGCGTCGCGGAGAGCGTCAAGTCGATGGGCCTGCGGTACGCGACCGTGACCGGTGTCTGCCGCGACGACCTGCCCGACGAGGGCGCATGGCTGTACGCCGAGACCATCCGTGCGATCCATCGCGAGAACCCGGGCGTCGGCGTCGAGATGCTCGCCCCGGACTTCTCCGGCAAGCCGGACCTCGTCCACCAGGTGCTGGAGACCCGGCCACAGGTGTTCGCCCACAACGTCGAGACCGTGCCGAGGGTGTTCCGGCGGATCCGCCCTGGCTTCTCGTACGAACGCTCGCTGGGCGTCCTCACGATGTCCCGCGACGCCGGCCTCGTCACGAAGTCGAACATCATCCTCGGCATGGGCGAGACCCGCGAGGAGGTCTCCCAGGCACTGCGGGACCTTCGCGACGCCGGCACCCACCTGGTGACGATCACCCAGTACCTGCGGCCCAACGCGACGCTGCACCCCGTAGACCGCTGGGTGGAGCCGGCCGAGTTCGACGAGCTCGCCGTGGAGGCGACCGAGATCGGTTTCGAAGGCGTGTTGTCGGGGCCGCTTGTGCGGTCCTCGTACCGCGCTGGGAGACTGTACCGACAGGCCAGCGACGCGCTGGCTGCAGCAAGTGCACCAACGAGTCAGCCAGAGAATGAGAGCACCGATGGCGAGTGAGCGGGCCAAGCAGCTGGCTGCCGAGCAGAAGGCGATGAAGAAGGCCGAGCAGCTGCGGCGCAAGAACTCGACCGACCCGAAGGACTGGGGTCAGGTCCGTCAGATCATCGAGGTCTACAAGGTCACCGCGGAGCACGACCCGAAAGCGAACCTGTTCATGGGCGGGGCGCTGGCGCTCTGCATCGTCGTGTTCACGGTCGTCGGCATCTTCATCACGCCCTGGTGGCTGTACGTGATCTTCGGCGTGCTGTTCGGTGTGCTGGCGGCCATGTCCGTGCTGACCTGGCGCGCCAAGAGCGCCACGTACAAGCGGTACGAGGGCCAGAAGGGCTCCGCCGAGGTCGCCATGTCGATGCTCGGCAAGGAATGGGTCAAGTCGCCGGTCATCACCGCGAACCGGCAGCTGGACATCGTCCACCGCGTCGTCGGACCTGGCGGCATCGTGCTCATCGGCGAGGGCGACCCCGGTCGCGTACGAGCGATGCTCGCGACCGAGGCCAAGAAGCACGAGCAGGTCAAGTACGGCGTGAAGGTGACGACGCTGGTCATGGGTGACCGCGAGAACCAGGTGCCGCTCGGCAAGCTCGCCGACCACATCAAGAAGCTGCCCAAGATCATCAAGACGGCCGAGATCACCGACATCTCCAACCGGCTCCGGGCGCTCGACTCGATGCGGCCGAAGCTCCCGCTGCCCAAGGGTCCGATGCCGACGTCAGCGAAGGGCGCGCGGCAAGCCGTACGCGGCCGCTGAGGCCTCAGCCCGCCTGCTCCGAGAGCTCCAACCAGGCGTCTTCCAGCTCCGCGACCTCTGCCTCGAGGTCGCGGAGTTCGTCGTGGAGGCGGCCCAACCCCAGGTAGTCGGCCGGGTCGTGACCGGCCATGCGGACGTGCATCGCCTCGACCCGCTCCCCCAGCCGTGCGAGCTTGCGCTCGGTCGCCTGCAACGCCTTCGCCGCAGCGCGCTGCTCCGCCGCAGAGCTGGGCATCGTGTCCCGCGGCTCCGCTTCCGGGACGGCCCGATTCTGAAGGTGGCGCAGCCGCAGGTACTCGTCGACGCCGCCCGGCAGGTGGCGAAGGCCGCCGCCGAGGATCGCGTACTGCATGTCGGTGATCCGCTCCACCAGGTACCGGTCGTGGGACACCACGAGCAACGTCCCCGGCCAGGAGTCGAGCAGGTCCTCCATCGCGGTGAGCATGTCGGTGTCCACGTCGTTGGTCGGCTCGTCGAGGATGAGCACGTTCGGCTCGTCCAGCAGCACGAGGAGCAGCTGGAGGCGTCGCTTCTGGCCGCCGGACAGCTCCGCGACACGCGACGACAGGTGGTCCCGAGAGAAGCCGAGCCGCTCGAGGAGCTGTGCCGGCGTGAGGTCGCGCCCGTCGATCAGGAACGTCGTGCGGGTCCGCGCCAGTACGTCCCGTACCCGGTCGTCCGCGATCACCTCGAGGTCCGCGAAGCGCTGGTCGAGCGTCCCGATCCGTACGGTCTTGCCCCGCTTCACGCGGCCACGGGTCGGCAGCACCGCGCCGCTGACAAGGCCGAGCAGCGTCGACTTGCCCACGCCGTTGGCACCCAGCACGGCCAGCCTGTCGCCGGGACCGATCCGCCAGGTGACGTCGGTGAGGACGGCGTTCTCCCCGTACGAGACGGAGACGTTCTCGATGTCGACGACGTCCTTGCCCAGCCGTGCCGTGGCGAGCTTCGCCAGCTCGACCCGGTCGCGCGGCGGCGGCACGTCGTCGATGAGCACGTTCGCGGCATCGATGCGGAACTTGGGTTTGCTCGTACGTGCCGGCGCTCCCCGCCGCAGCCAGGCCAGCTCCTTGCGCATGAGGTTCTGTCGCTTGGCCTCGATCGTGGCGTTCTGCCGGTCACGCTCGACCCGCTGCAGCACGTAGGCCGCGTAGCCGCCGTCGAACGGCTCCACGATCCGGTCGTGGACCTCCCAGGTCGCCGTACAGACCTCGTCGAGGAACCACCGGTCGTGGGTGACGACCAGCAGTCCGCCCTGGGTCTTGGTCCAGCGCTGGCGCAGATGGTCCGCGAGCCACTGCACGCCCTCGACGTCGAGGTGGTTGGTCGGCTCGTCGAGGATCACGAGGTCCCAGTCCTCGACGAGCAGTGCGGCGAGGGCGACGCGCCGCCGCTGACCGCCGGACAGGGTGTCGATCCGTGCGTCCCACGGCACGTCCACCACGAGTCCGGCGATGATCTCTCGGATCCGTGGCTCGCCTGCCCAGACGTGGTCGGGGCGGTCGCCGACGATGACATGCCCCACGGTGCTCGCGTCGTCGAGGGTGTCGGCCTGCTCGAGCGCTCCCACGCGCAGCCCGCCGCGCCGCGTGACCTTACCCTCGTCGGGCACGACCCGTCCCGACAGGATCCCCAGCAGGCTGGACTTGCCGTCGCCGTTGCGGCCGACGATCCCGATCCGATCGCCCTCGGAGACACCGAGCGTCACCGCCTCGAAGACGACGATGTTCGGGTACTCCAGGCGTACGGACTCGGCCCCCAGCAGATGTGCCACCCCGACAGCCTAGAGACTCTGGCGGCGCAGCCCGTCCATCGATACGCGGCTTATGAGTCGCCTCGTCACGGTCGCGCCCGGCCCAACCATCGATATTCGGCTTGTGAGGCCCTGTCCCGACTCCATAAGCCGAGCATCGATCCACTGCGTTGGTGAACGTCCCACTCGCATGCGCATAGCCCGACTTTCCATGGTCACCAGGAATCTCACAGCCCCATGGCCCGACCAACTCGGCCGACCACTCGAGCGGGAACGGTCATGATCTCGCCGCCCAACCACCGCACCACGCCGAAGTCGAGGTCCAGGAAGACCTGCTCGCGCCGCTTCTCCTTCACGTACGCCGCCGGATCGCTCCCCTTGATCGCTCCGTCGCACTCTCCGATCAGGTGGTGCTGCGGCCAGTAGAAGTCCGGGAACAGC
>DAIPZP010000141.1:2828-5370 GCA_036782155.1 Propionibacteriaceae bacterium | reverse complement strand
CACGTCCAGCTCGGGCGACGAGAGCGCGTAGAAGATCGCCATGGCGTCGTCGACGCCCGGGTCCGTGTCGATGATGATCTTGCGAGGTTCAGTCACGCCCGAGAGCGTACGGCGCCGGGTGTCTTGGCGGTTCCCAGACGCGCCTCTGCCTGAAACCCGAAATTCCGGGGTTTCGATCGGACTGGCGTACCGAAATGACGCTCGCTCAGCGGTTGCGGGCGATCTCGTACAGCGCGATGCCCGCCGCGACGCCCGCGTTGAGGGACTCCACGGAGCTGGCGATCGGGATGCGGGCGAGGTACGTACAGTTCTGGCGCACCAACCGCGACAGGCCGTCGCCCTCGCTGCCCACGACCACGAGGACAGGCCCGTCGAACGTGAGCTCGCTCACCTCGACCTCGCCCTCACCGGCGAGGCCCACGATCGTGAAGCCCATGTCGGCCGCCTGCGTCAGCACGCGGTTGAGGTTGGTCGCCTTCGCGACAGGGATCCGGGCCGCGGCACCCGCGGACGTCTTCCACGCGGCCGCGGTCATCTGCGCCGACCGGCGCTCGGGGATGATGACGCCTTGCGCGCCGAACGCGGCCGCCGAGCGGATCACGGCGCCGAGGTTGCGGGGATCGGTGATCTGGTCCAGCGCGACCAGGAGCCCGATCTCGGCGTCCAGTGCGTCGCCCAGTACGTCGTCAGGGTGCGCGTACTCGTAGGCCGGCAGCTGCAGCGCCACCCCCTGGTGCACCGCACCGCCCGTCAGGCGGTCGAGCTCGTTCCGGGTGACCTGGAGCATCGGCATGGCGTTCGTCGCCGTGTAGGTCAGGATCTCGCGCAGGCGATCATCGCGCTCGGCACCCTCAGCAACGTACGCCGTACGCACCGGCAGCCCCGCTTGCAGCGCCTCGAGCACCGGGTTACGCCCGATGACCCACTCAGGTCCGGCGCCGGGCTTGCCGGTCTTTGACGCACCGCTGGACCGCCTCTGGCCCTGGCCTGCCTGGTCGGAAGAATCCTTGGACCTGTACGCCTTGTGGTACGGGCGGTCCTCGGCCTTCGGCGTCGGACCCTTGCCCTCGAGCCCGCGACGGACGCGACCACCCGACCCGGCGGTACGCCCCTTGGCGCCCGTGCCCTTGCCTGTCTTGCGTACGGCGCCTTGGCGCGACGAGTTTCCTGGCATCACAAACTCCAACGGGGTCCAGAAGGCGTGTCCTCGACAGAGATGCCGAGGTTGGTCAGTCGGTCACGGATCGCGTCCGATGCGGCGAAGTCCTTGCGGGCGCGGGCGGCCTGGCGCTGCTCGAGCAGCTCGGAGATGACCCCGTCGAGGATCGGTCGCAGGCGCGCGTCTCCGCCGCCGGCCCACGCCTCGTCATCGGCGCGCAGCCCGAACACGTCCAGCATGCTCTGTACGGAGACGAGCGCGGCCTTGACCGCGTCGGCGTCTCCGGCCGTCAGGGCCTGGTTGCCCACGCGCACCATCTCGTACACGTCCGCCATCGCCGTCGACGTGCCCAGGTCCTCGTTGAATGCGGCGACGAAGGAGGGCGGCAACGTCTCGTACTCTGTCGCCACCGGGCCGACGAGCTCGATCGCGCGCTCGACGAAGCCGTCGATGCGGCTCAACGACGCGGTCGCCTCTGTCAGCGACTCGGAGCTGTACTCGATCGAGCTGCGGTAGTGGGGGACCGCGAGGTAGAAGCGCACCGCGCGCGGCGGGTACTGCGCGGTGACCTCGCTCACCAGCGCACCGTTCAGCAGCGACTTCGACATCTTCTCGCCCGACGCCGTGACCCACGCGTTGTGCATCCAGTGCCGGGCGAACGGGTGGCCGGAGGCGCGAGCCTGAGCCAGCTCGTTCTCGTGGTGCGGGAAGCGGAGGTCGATGCCCCCGCCGTGGATGTCGAACTCGTCGCCGAGGTACTTGATCGCCATCGCCGAGCACTCCAGGTGCCAACCGGGACGGCCTCGACCCCATGGCGCCGGCCACGACGCGGTGATCGGCTCGGACGGCTTGTAGCCCTTCCACAGCGCGAAGTCGCGGGGGTCGCGCTTGCCGCGCGGGTCGGAATCCTCGGCGGGCACCATGTCGTCGATGCGCTGGTGGGACAGCTCGCCGTACGAGGGCCAGCTCTTCACGTCGAAGTACACGTCACCCGAGTCGTCGGCCGCGACGTACGCATGGCCGGCTTCGATGAGGTCCTCGACCATCTCCAGCATCTCCGGGATGTGCCCGGTGGCGCGCGGCTCGTACGTGGGTTCGGCGCAGCCGAGCGCTCCGTACGCACGGTGCAGCTCGCGCTCGAAGCGATATGCGTGGGCGAACCACGGCACTCCCGCCTCGGCGGACTTGGCGAGGATCTTGTCGTCGATGTCGGTGACGTTGGCGACGACGGTGACCTTGAAGCCGGAGATGGCGAGCCAACGCCGGAGCACGTCGAAGACCACTTCCTTGCGGATGTGGCCGAGGTGCGGCGACGACTGCACGGTGAGCCCACAGTGGTAGATCGATACCTGCCCGGGGATGACGGGGTCGAGGTCGATCACC
>DAIPZP010000141.1:0-2728 GCA_036782155.1 Propionibacteriaceae bacterium | reverse complement strand
TGGCCGCCACCGAGCGCTTGACCTTGCCGTCCTTCTTCGACGCCTCCTTGGCGGCTGCCTGGGCGCGGAGCGCCGCGACATCGAAGAAGCCGCCGCCGGTGTCGGGCTCGGCAGCCTCCGCGGCCGCCTCCCACGGGTCGTACGGAGGTTCCTCGTCGCCGGCCTCGATGAACCCCTGAGACGGGTCGTACGGGTCGACGAGGTGGCGGCCCTCGACGGGCGCCAGAGCATCCGCGGACATCGCCTCGTCAGGGAGCTTGCGGAGCACGTCGTTCACGTAGCCGTGCGTCGCCTCCGTGAGCGGTACGTCGCGGTTCTCCCGCTGCGACTGGTACCAGCGATAGTCGAGAACCTCGTGGAACAGCTGTGCGGGCTCCCGCTTCGCCTTGAGCTCGTTCGGCACGATCTGGATGACCGGCGCGAACACGTCGGTGAGCCACTCGTGGGCGACGATCGCCTCGTCGAGGTGCTGCTGGCCGGTACGAACGCGAAAGGTGTCGAGGTCGTTCAGCAGCCGCCGCGCCTGGTTCTCCTCGGTGTCGAGCCCGGTGAGACGCAACAGGCGCCGCGAGTGGTGACCCGCGTCGACGACCTTGGGCTGGATCCGGATGTGCGAGGCGTCGTCCGACGTCTGGATGTCGAGCTCGGCGACATCGAAGCCGAGCGCGTTGAGTCGGCGTACCCGGCTCTCGATACGGCCCAGCTCGGACCCCGAGAACTCCTCGACGCCGGTCAGCTCGGCCCACAGCTCGCGGTAGCGGGTCTCGACCATGTCCACGAGGTGCAGCGGGTCGAGGCTCTCCTCGAGCATGCCGCCGGCCTGCAGGTCGCAGAAGTCGCCGAACAGGTTGGTCCGGGCGACGACCAGGTCGTTCTCTCGCTGGCCGGCGGTCAGCGTGTCATGCAGCTCGCCGGTCTCGGCGTCGACGAGGTACGCGGCGAACGACCCCGCATCGCGGCGGAACAACGTGTTCGACAGCGACACGTCGCCCCAGAGGAAGCCGATGACGTGCAGCCGCGCGAGCAGTACCACCATGGCGTCGACCAAGCGGCTGACCGTGTCCTGCTTCACGCCCGCGGCGAACAGTGAGCGGTACGGGAGTGAGAACTGCAGATGTCGGGTGATGAGGATCGGGTCGAGCTCCGTACCGTCCGCGGCGACGCGCTTGGTGATGACGGCGATCGGCTCGACCGACGGCGTCCCCATCCGCATCAGGTCGTGCAGCAGCCGGTACTCATGGAGTGCCAAGTGCTCGATGATCTCCTTCGCCGCGTACACGCTCGAGCCGACGCGAATGAACCGTACGACGTGGCGGGAGATGCCTCGAGGGAGTGCGACGAGATGCTCCGTCGGCCACTCCGCCAGCGGCGTGCCCCACGGCAACGGGATCAGCCGCGAGTCAGGTTTGGCGGAGACGAAACGGGGCACGACGACAGTGTGCCCTAGCCCGGAAAACGCCGCGCCGGATATGAGGGACGGCCGGGTCAGACCCAGTTGCTCGGCCCGGCGGATCCCGCGACGTAGAAGTCCATCGGGACCGTGCCTGCGGCCCAGGCTTCGAGGACCGGGGTGACGATCCGCCAGCAGTCCTCGGCGACGTCACCGCGCACGCTCAGCAGCGGGTCGCCGGCAAGGATGTGCGACAGGATCTCGCCGTACGGCCGGATCGGGCTCTCGCCGAGCTCGGCGTCGAGGACCGTCGGCTCGAGGCTCAGCCTGTCCCCTTCGACGTTGGTCGACAGCTGGACGCGGAGGAACTCGGGCGACAGCCCGATGACGACGACGTTGCGCGGCGCCTCGTCGTGGAAGCCGACCGGCGTGTGCGCGATCGGCCGGAACACGACCGTGATCTGCCGGACGCCGTCGCCGAGCGCCTTGCCGCTGCGCAGCGTGATGGGCACCCCGGCCCAGCGTGCGTTTCGAATCTCGACGGTCATCTCGGCGAGGGTCTCGGTGTTCCGTGACGGATCCACACCCTGCTCGTTGACATAGTCCGGTACGACCTCGTCGCCGGTCTTGCCGGCGGTGTAGCGGGCCCGCCTCGAGGCCTTCACCGGGTCGTCGCCCCACAGGTGGGTCGAGCGCAGCAGGTGGGCCACGAGGTCGCGCAGCTCGAACGCGTCGAACGTCGCGAGCTCCTCCATGCACAGCAGCGCCATGACGAGCAGCAGGTGGCTCTGGATCATGTCCTTGAGCGCACCGGCATGGTCGTAGTAGCCCGCTCGGCCCTCGAGCGCGAGCGCCTCGTCGGAGATGATCTGGATGCTCTCGATGTTCGACGCGTTCCACACCGGTTCGAACAGGCGGTTCGTGAAACGGAGCCCGACGAGGTTGAGCACCGTCGCCTTGCCGAGATAGTGGTCGACGCGGAAGACATGCGACTCGGGCAACGGCAGGTGTGCGAGGAGCTCGTTGAACGTGTGAGCGCTCTCCGCGTCCGTCCCGAACGGCTTTTCGATGGCGAGGAACAGGTCGTCGGGGAGCGAGATGTCCGCCAGTGTCTTGCAGGCGGCCATGGTGATGGCTGGGGGCATCGCGAAGTACAGGACGGTCCGTCCCTGCAGACCCGTGAGCAGTCCAGTCAGGTCGTCGCCGCTGGACGCATCGATCTGGACGTACTTCGTGGTGTCGAGGATGGCCTGCAGCTCATCGTTCGAGCAGCCGCCCTCGCCGAGCCCCGTCTTGACGATCTCGCACCAGTGGCTCTGGTCCCAGTCCTCGGCACCC
>DAIPZP010000140.1:0-5437 GCA_036782155.1 Propionibacteriaceae bacterium | reverse complement strand
CCACGTCCGTGCCCTCGCGGCTCGACACGATCCCGGCTATGACCTGGACGGCGTGGATCGTGGATCGCTCGACGGGATGCTGCGCGCCATCGTGGGGATCGAGATCGTCATCAGCGCGATAGAGGGCAAGTCGAAGCTCTCGCAGAACAGATCCACCTCGGATATCGACGGAGTGGCCGACGGTCTCGAGCAGATCGGCCGGGACGTACTGGCAGCCAGGATCCGCGAGGTCTCCGCTCCGTACGCCGCGAACCGCGAGAAGGCCGTGGAGGCCGCTCGGCAACGCGCCGGCGACTAGTCGACTCCCACCCTCGCTTTTCCTCAGGTGAGTCACCGGCGTTGGCTATGTTGTGGGACATGGCCCATCTGCCTGCACTGACCGATGAAGACCTTGCCCCGCTTGACGCCTGGTGGCGAGCGAACAACTACCTGACCGTCGGCCAGATCTACCTCATGGCCAACCCGCTGCTCCGTGAGCCGTTGCGTCCCGAGCACATCAAGCCCCGGCTGCTGGGTCATTGGGGAACATCGCCCGGCCTGGCGTTCATCTACACGCACGTCTCCCGGCTGATCCGCCACACAGGGCAGGAGTGTCTGTTCATCACCGGTCCGGGCCACGGCGGCCCGGCGCTGGTGGGCGCCTCGTATCTCGAGGAGACCTACGCCGACGCGTACCCCCACATCACCTATGACGAGCACGGTCTGTTGACGTTCTTCCGCCAGTTCTCAGCGCCCGGCGGCATCCCGTCGCACGTGTCGGTGACCACGCCCGGCTCGATCCACGAGGGCGGCGAGCTCGGCTACGCGATGATCCACGCGTTCGGCGCGGCCTTCGACAACCCCGATCTCCTGACGGTGGTCGTGGTAGGGGACGGGGAGGCCGAGACCGGACCGCTCGAGGGCTCCTGGAAGGGGATCTCGTTCCTCAACCCGGCCCACGACGGCCCCGTACTACCCGTGCTTCACCTGAACGGCGCGAAGATCGCCGCCCCGACGGTACTGGCGCGCAAGCCCCACGACGAGGTCGAGAAGCTCTTCGAGGGCCACGGCTACGAGGTGATCTGGGTCGAGGGCGACGACCTGCCCGGCATGCACTTCCGGTTCGCCGAGGCGTTGTCTCTCAGCTACGACAAGATCCAGGCGATCGTCGCGGCCGCCCGTGACGGGTCGGCGCCGGTGGGACGGCCTCGCTGGCCGATGATCATCTTCCGGTCGCCGAAGGGCTGGACAGGGCCGGACGTGGTCGACGGCGTACAGATCGAAGGCACGTGGCGCGCGCATCAGGTGCCGCTGTCCGGGGTGAAGGAGAATCCCGAGCACCTGGCGATGCTCGAGGCCTGGATGAAGTCGTACCGCCCTGAGGAGCTGTTCGACGACGACGGACACTTCGTCGACCTGGTCCACCAGGCGAACCCCGAGAAGCCGATGTCGATGTCTGGCACGTCCCACGCCAACGGCGGCCTCTTGAGCCAGCCTCTCGACCTACCGGACTTCCGCGACCTTGCCGTGCCGGTCGAGAAGCGGGCGACGGAACTGATCGAGTCGACGCGCAAGCTCGGCGAGCTGATGAAGGCTGCGTACGAGCGGAACCCGGACAACTTCCGGCTGTTCTCTCCCGACGAGGCGAACTCGAACCGGCTCGGCGCGGTCTTCGACGTCTCCGACCGCGCGTGGATGGAGGGTCTGGAGCCAGGCGATGTGAAGCTCAGCCAGTCGGGCCGCGTGATGGAGGTGCTCAGCGAGCACAACTGCCACGGGTGGCTCGAGGCGTACACACTGACCGGACGCCACGGGCTGTTCGCCACGTACGAGGCGTTCTCGATGGTGTCGGCCTCGCAGACCGTGCAGCACGCCAAGTGGCTCCAGGAGGCGTCGGTTCTCCCGTGGCGTGCCAAGGTACCCAGCCTCAACATCCTGCTGAGCTCCACCGCGTGGCGCAACGACCACAACGGCTTCAGCCACCAAGGCCCAGGCCTCATCCAGGTGGTCCTCAACCAGCGCAGCGACGTCGTCCGGATCTACCTGCCGCCGGACGCCAACTGCCTGCTGTCGGTCGCCGACCACTGCTTCCGATCGAAGTCGTACGTCAACCTCATCGTCATCGACAAGCAGCCTCAGCCACAGTGGCTGTCCATGGACGAGGCGATCGAGCACTGCACCCGCGGCGCCTCGATCTGGCAGTGGGCAGGGACACCCGAAGGCCCGGGGGACCCTGACATCGTGCTGGCCTGCGCGGGCGACATCATGACGATGGAGACCGTCGCGGCCGCGGAGCTCCTGCGGACCCGTCTGCCGGCCCTGCGCGTACGTGTCGTGAACGTCGTCGACCTCATGGCCCTCCGCCGCCCCAAGGACCACCCGCACGGCATGACCGAGACCTACTTCCGTGAGCTGTTCACCGACACGAAGGACGTGGTGTTCGCGTTCCACGGCTATCCGGGCGCGATCCACATGCTCATGCACGGTCGCCCGGACGCGGACCGGTTCAGGGTGCGCGGCTTCATCGAGGAGGGTACGACCACGACGCCGTTCGACATGGTCGTCCGCAACCGTGCCTCGCGCTACCACCTGGTGCTCGATGCGCTGAACAACGCGCACGTGGCCCCGGCCGGCGCGGAGGACCTCCGCGAGTACTGCATGTCGCAGCTGGAGAGGCATGAGGCGTACATCGTCGAGCACCTCGAGGATCTGCCCGAGGTGCGCGACTGGAGGCTCGGCGCGCAGGTGCCCGCGCTGTGAGCGCCGGGTACGACGAGTCGATAGATCCCGAGGAGTGCCGGCGCCTGCTCGCCTCGAGGATCGTCGCGCGCATCGGCTTCGTGCCGACGGCCGGCGACGTGCTCGTGCTGCCCGTGTCGTACACGATGGACGATGCGGGCGTGCTCGTCTTCGCGACGTCAAGCGCCGGGGTGCTCGCGCGGCTTGCCTATGGCGAGCCGGTGAGCGTACAGGTCGATGACGTCTCGGAGGAGCTCCACAACGGCTGGTCGGTGCTCGCCCACGGGCACGCGACCATCTACGAGGGCGACGTCTCCCCGCGTCCCTGGGTCGCCGGTCACGACGAAGTCGTCATCGGTATCACGTTGGACAGGCTTACCGGCCGCGCCATCTCTGCGTTCGGCTGATCCTCCGTGGCTGGGTCCGGACCTGCGGCACGAGTTCGACGCAGGCTCGCCCACAGCACCCCGCCGATGACGGCGAGTCCTCCAAGCAGCTCGAGCGGTTGCGGCCTCTCACCGAGCACCAGCCATGCCGCGGAGAGCCCGGTGACGGGCACCAGCAGCGAGAACGGGGCCACCCGCCCTGCGGGGTGACGGCTCATCAGCCAGACCCAGATCCCCGAGCCCACGACCGTGCCGATGAGCACGGTGTAGGCGAGACCGATCCAGGCAGGTACGGCGGCGGGGGAGAGCGACCCGGCCAGCGCCGCGCCGATCCGGTGCGGGCCCTCGAAGACCAGCGACAGCGCCAGCATCGGGAGCGGAGGGACGACCGACATCCACAGCGTCAGGTGGAGCGGGTTCGGCGCAGCGGCCTTGCGGGTCGCGAGGTTTCCCAGCGCCCAGCCGAAACCGCCGAAGACGACCAGCAGGAAGGGCCACCAGCTCCCTGACGAGCCACGGGCGATCCCGACGAGTACGAGTCCGCCGACCGCCACCGCGATGCCGACCGCACTCCGTGCCGAGACCTTCTCGCGCAGCAGAAGCGCCCCGAGTACCACGGTGAAGGGCGCGCTTGACTGGAGCACGAGAGACGCAAGACCTGACGGGAAGCCCGCAGCCATGCCGAGGTAGAGCCCGATGAACTGCAACGTGCCGAAGCCGAGCCCGTACCCGATGAGCCACCGTGTCTGGACTTTGGGGCGGGGCACGAAGAGCAGCGTGGGCACCGCCAGCAGGCCGAACCGGAGCGCGACGAGGAAGAGCGGTGGGAACTGCTGCAGCGAGGAGTGGATCGCCAGGAAGTTGACGCCCCAGATGACGGCGACGGACACGGCGGCAAGGACATGGCGGATTGGCACGTGCCCAGCCTGCGGCCTGGTGATAGTGAAGGACAAGCGAATTCTGGTGACGCCGATATGTAGGATGCCTACATGGAGGTACGTCATCTGTTCCTGCTGCGCGAGATCGCGGTGCGCGGCACCCTCGCAGCCGTCGCCGAGGCGACGCACCGTACGCCATCGGCTCTGTCCCAACAGCTGCGTACGGCCGAGCGCGAGCTGGGCGTCAAGCTCGTCGAGCCGGTATCGCGTGGCCTGCGGCTGACCGCCGAGGGCCTGTTGCTCGCCGAGAGCGCCGACGAGGTGGGCCGCGTACTCGCTGAGGTGGAGGGGCGCCTGCAGGCCCGGCTGGGGAAGCCTGGGGGAGAGGTGTCGATCGGCACGCTGCCCAGCGCTGGTGAGGCACTTCTGCCGCACCTCATGACACGTCTGCGAGGCTCGGCGATCACCGTCGACGTGCGGGACTTCGACCTGGCCGAGGAGGCGTACGCGCAGCAGACCCTCGACCACGACCTCGTCATCGCCCACAGCCTCACCGGTGACGTGCCCTCCGGTGCGGAAGGGCTGGTGTGCCGCGTCCTGGCCCGCGAGCCGCTGGACGTCGCGCTGCCCGCGGGTCATCCGCTCGCGAGCCAGGCTGAGCTCCATCCCGAGGACCTCGTAGGGACCACCTGGATCGCCGTACCGGCTGGATTCCCGTTCGACAGCGTCCTGCTGGCAGTGGAGGCCGTCACGGGTGAACCGCTCACGCGACGCATGCGACTCGTGGACAACCGCCTCGTCGAGTCGATGGTGGCCGTGGGCGAAGGCCTGGCGCTCCTCCCGCGCTTCACCACGCGCCCGCACCCGGAGACCGTGCTCCGTCCCTTGTCAGGGGTGAACGCCCACAGATCCATCGTCGCGCTCGCCAGGCCGGACCACTATGCGCGTCGAGCGGTACGGACCGTGGCCGATCTCCTCGCGGTCGTGGGAGCTGACCTCATGCACCCAATGCCGACCGCGTGAGCGTCGCGAAGACTAGGCTGACCGCATGGGTACCGAGGAGTTCGCTGAGGACCAGAAGCCGTCGCCGCCGCGCATTCTCGTAGGCGTCGACGGCTCCGACGACGCGATGCGGGCGGTGATGTACGCGCTCGGCACCGCGGAGCGAACGGGGCACGACATCTGGCTCGTCCATGCCGTCGATGACGGCGTGCTGACCAGCGGGTGGGGGGTCGTCTACGACCCGACCATCCTGTCTTCGGTCGGCGAGGAGGCTCTCGCGGTGGCGAAGCTCTTCCTCTTCGACAACGGCTTCCCGGCCGATCGGGTGCGCTCGGAGGTGCTCATGGGCCATCCGACCGCGGTGCTCGCTGACCTGTCCGAGAGCGCCGAGCTGTGCGTCGTGGGCCGTCGCGCCGCCGGCGGTCTGGACCGGATGTTCATCGGCTCGACGAG
>DAIPZP010000139.1:0-5521 GCA_036782155.1 Propionibacteriaceae bacterium | reverse complement strand
GACTGCGGCAGCGAGCTGGAGACCGTGCAGAAGTTCTCCGACGCGTCGCTGACCGAATGCCCTGAGTGCGACGGGACGCTGCGCAAGGTCTATTCGGCCGTCGGCGTCGTCTTCAAGGGTTCTGGCTTCTACGCCACCGACAACCGCACCAAGGCCAAGACCGCCGCAGCGAGCGCCACGACAAGCTCCGAGAAGTCGTCTGGTACGGAGAAGTCGTCGAGCAGCGAGAAGTCGCCGTCCACGTCCGACTCGAGCTCCTCGTCGAAGCCGTCGAGCTCGTCGACGACCTCCGCCGCCTGAGCTTTTCCACAGGGCGATCCGTCGTCACGAGATCTGGGGACAACTGACGGATCCGCCCGCTGGCGCCCATTGTCTGGGGTGTGGACCTCAGAAAAGATCATCAACCTCATCCGCTGGCACCGACGCGGCGTGGCCGCCGTGCTCGCCGGCGTCGTCGTCTTCGCTTCACTGTCGGCGGTGACCGCCAAGGACTCATCCGACCTCGTCACGGTCGTCGTGGCCAGCCGACTCGTCGCTGCGGGCTCCACGGTCACGGACAGCGACGTGAAACTGGCCAGGATGCCACCGCAGGCTGTGCCGGAAGGCGTCATCACCCAGGCCCAGGATGCGGTCGGCAAGGTGGCGGGCACCGGGATCCGGGCCGGCCAGATCCTGACCGACCTCACCTTGGTGGGTGGCACGGAGACCGACGGCACCGTCGTGCTCAGCGTGAGGCTCGACAACCCGGAGTTGGCCTCGCTGGCGCCGCCTGGCACGCGCGTGACCCTGTACACGACGACGTCTGCCCAGCCGGTCGCATCGCACGTGCTCGTCGTCGCCGCCCCCACGGTCAGCAGTGGCAACGTTCTCAGCGGCTCCAGCGCGACCGTGCTGCTCGTACGGGTGACCGCCGACGAAGCCGGCGCGATCACGATGGCGATGTCGTCGTCGACTCTGACCTTGGCAATCGGATGACGGGTATCCGGAATGGGGCCGGACCTCGGGCGCATCACAACGAGCGAGGGCCAGGTTGGTCCCCTGCCCAGTGGTACGTTTCCCCCCGACGTGGGGCCTTGGGGGCTCTGCCACCCGCCTCCGAAAGGGCACTCCCATGCAAGGATTCAAAGACTTTCTCTTCCGCGGCAACCTCATCGAGCTGGCTGTCGGTTCATCATCGGCGGCGCATTCGCGACCGTCGTCAAGGGCTTCACCGAGATCATCATCGAGATCCTGACCAAGGCCGTCGGCAACGTATCGTTCGACAAGTGGGCGCCGGGCGGCTTCACCACGGTGGGCCCGTTCCTCACCGGTCTGGTGTCGTTCGTGATCCTGGCGGTTGTCGTCTACTTCGCGCTGGTCAAGCCGTACGAGGCGGTCAGCGCCCGCCTCAAGAAGCCGACCGCCGATGCACCGATCGTGCCGACCACCGAGGACCTTCTCATCGAGATCCGCGACCTGCTCGCTGCCCAGAAGTAGCTTTCGCCCCACCTTTCGGCCGACGCGCCAGCAGCCTCACATCACCAGTGCGGTGGAACGTCGGAGAGCAGCCGTCGCTCGTCGGCGTTGAGGGCGGTACGGGTGGGTGGCGGCTGAACATCGCCGTCGAGACCGAGCAGCGTCCGAGCCTCAGCGACGAGCGCGTACCACTGCGCCGGGCCAGCCGCGACGACGTCTCGACCGACAGGGAAGGGCCATGGCTCCTCCGTCTCGAACCGCGCGCGGGCGATCGCCTCGATCCGTGCCGCGGGCCAGCCGACGCGCTCAAGCGCCTCGAGGACATCCCGCGCGACGGGCGCTGTGTCCGGGAGCTCCACCGTTTCGCCCACGAGGCAGGACGCCAGCTCGGTCGCCCACCCACTGAGTCGCATGCAGGCATCGTAGACGGGCGCGAGTGGACCCCAGACGCACGAAAGGCCCGATCCCGAAGGACCAGGCCCCGAACGATCAGGCATTGCCAAGCAAAGATGAGAGCGGCGCCAAGTGAAGGGCTGAAAGCCGTCTACCCACCCCCAGGAGACATCATCCTCAGCGCCGCTCTCGTTGCAACACTCTAGGTCAGTGTGGCTCCGGCCACAAGGCCAGGTGAGAAGACTCACATGATGGGGCTGAAATCGCGACTCTGGGAGATCTCGCTGGTATGCTTTTCGCCCGCACCAGGCGCAGGCTCCCCAGCGAGCACGAGGTCTCTTCGCCGGAACTGCTCAGGGTCGCTTCGACGCACTCGTGCCGAACCTGGCAGAATGGCCGAGCCGTCAGGGCCCTGTAGCTCAGGGGATAGAGCAGTGGTTTCCTAAACCATGTGTCGGAGGTTCGAATCCTCCCAGGGCCGCTCTCGAAGAGCTCGCCGACCCGGCCGGAATGAACGCCTCCGCCACGTGGTTGGGGCATGCGGAGGTGCTGAACACACATGGCTACTGTCGAACTCACCAGCGCGAACTTCTCAGAGACGATCGAGAAGTCCGACGTCATCCTCATCGATTTCTGGGCGGAGTGGTGCGGTCCTTGTCGCCGCTTCGCGCCGATCTTCGATGCCGCCAGCGAGAAGTATCCGGACCTGACGTTCGCCAAGCTCGACACGGAGAACAACCAGGACATCGCGGCCGCGCTCGAGATCACGAGCATCCCGACGCTCATGGTCGTCAAGGGCGGGATGCTTCTGTACCGCGAGGCCGGCGCGCTCAACGCTCCCCAGCTCGAAGGACTCATTTCCGAGGTCGAGAAGGTCGACATCGAGAAGCTCAAGGCTGAGGCCACCACCGAGTCACAGTCCGTCTAAGGGCGCAGCCAGGCCTACTTGAGCGCGACGATCCGCCGCATCGGGACCGCCAGCTCGACCTTTCCGTTTTTCCGTACCTCGTGCTCGATGTACGCGATCGCCGCAGTCAGGCGAGATTGACTCGTCGCCGGCAGGTACAGAGCTGAGACCATCGTCTCGGCGTCTGTCCTCGAGTGGATCGTCACGTGGTAGCGCTCGCGGCCGTCCTCGTACTTCCGCATCCCATGGTTGCGCAGGGTCGCCGCGAAGTCGGTGAACTCGAGGGGACCGGGGAACCTCGGCAGCGTCCGGAGGCGAGACGCGAGGTTGGCCCCTATCCGTATGTCGCCTGGTGACACCGGTCTCACCGTCGGTGCGATGAACGCCAGCATCCCGCCCGGACGCAGCACGCGTGCCACCTCCGCCAGCAGTCGGGAGGTGGGATGGATGACGACCATGCCCATGCTGGAGACGACCGCATCGAGGCTCTCGTCGGCGAACGGCAGGCGCAAGGCGTCGCCCCGCACCCACGGGCCCTCGTTCCGTCGCTGGGCCAGCTCCAGCTCGGCGGCCGAGATGTCGATCCCGACGACGAGCCGGCCCGGACGCTCCAGCTCCCGCGTCATCGCACCCGCTCCGCAGGCGAGGTCGAGCACCGTCGTGGCCCTGGCTGAGACGGCACGGGCCAGCCAACGGTACGGGGTGTGGTGGCCGTTCATCGCCCGGCTCAGTACCTGCTCAGTGCTGCCGGGACGTTCCGTGTGGAACCCATGAAGGTACGACTCCCAGTCGACCCCGAATCGCCGTGCCACGTGATCATCCTCGCCCCAGGGGGGCCACCGCGTCGATCTCACCGAGGATCCGCACCCCCGCGCACCAGCGACCGGAGCGGGTAGTCCACGTCAGACGCTGACGAAGAGATGCTCTGCCACATTGTCTGGCAGTACGGCCTGGCCCGAGCCGGTGGTGACCACCACGCCGCGCGGGGTGGCCGAAACTGTTACCTGCGCGCCAGGTGTGACCCCCAACGCCAGGACCGCTCCGAGCTCCGGCTCCTGCTGCAGGTGCTCGCCGATCCGCTGGATCGTCACGGTGAGGGGCTCCGCGCTGACTATCTCCGTCAACGGGCGGTTCCCCTCACGGAACGCCTGCAGCGCTGCCGCGCCGCTGTCCGTCGCCTCGGGGATCGGATTGCCGTACGGGGAGGTCCGCGGGTCGTTCAGCAGGGTCACGAGCCGTTCCTCGACGGCCGGGGACACGACGTGCTCCCAGCGACAGGCTTCGTCGTGGACGAGCGCGATGTCGAGGCCGATGACGTCGAGGAGCAGCCGCTCCACGAGACGGTGCTTGCGCATCACCTCGACGGCCTGCGCGTGGCCCTCGGGGCTGAGCCGGATGAGCCGCTCGTCATCGATCGCCAGGAGACCGTCCCGCTCCATCCGCGCCACAGTCTGCGACACCGTCGGACCGGTCTGGTGCAGCCGCTCGACGATCCGGGCACGACGAGGGGCGATGCCCTCCTCGAGCAGCTCGTAGATCGTGCGGAGATACATCTCCGTCGTGTCGATCAGCTGGCTCATCTCGGTTGCCTCCTGCGGGAAGCCTAACGGGGGACGTGCCGCGCGTCCGACCGCTGTCCAGTTGTCCTGAACCCCGCAAGGGGCCAGGGTAATCCCCATGAGCCGCACCGTGTCCGTCCCTGCGGCCCGCATCGAACGGTGGCTCGACACGTACTGGGTACGGCACGGTCGCGGTCCCGTGACGGCCTCAGACGACGGCGTGGTGGTCGCGGGTACGGACGGCGCCACGGCTCGACTGCGACTGCTCTGGCCCGGTGCGGAGCTCGGCGACGACCCGCTGGCGGACCTCGTGGCAGCCGCACACTCACCTCGGCGGCTCGGCCTGCTCGCCGTACGTGCGGACGGTCACGCGGTCGGTCTCTGGGACGGTTCGGCCGTCACTTCGTCCAAGCGGCGGGGGCACTACGTCCAGTCGCGGACAGCCGCCGGCGGCTGGTCACAGCAGCGTTTCGCGAGACGACGCGAGAACCAGGCCAAGGCGGCGTACGAGAAGGCTGCCGGCGATGTCGCCGAGATCATCGAGCCGATGGCCACGAGACTGGACGGTCTCGTCGCCGCCGGGAACCCGGCCGCGCTGAAGGCGGTACTGGCGGACCCGCGCTGTCGTCGTACCGCGGCGCTGGCCGCCGCGGTCCCCCTCCCCCACCTGGAGCTCCGGGACACCTCACGGGAGGCGCTGACCGACCTTGCCGTACGGCTGCTCTCGGTGAGCATCGCCATCGACGAACCGGACTAGCGCCGACCGAACGCCACCCCGCCAGCGATGAGCGCGAGGACAAAGGCGACCCCGACAGCCATCCGCGTGGCAGGTCCGAACAGCTGGGACCTGCTGAAGGATCCGGCTGCGGCGGGAGTGCTCGCCACGATCTCCGTCGGGCTCGCTGACGCGGTGGGGGCGCTGGTGTCAGAGGGACTGGCGGAAGGCGTGCTCGACGACGGCGACACCGCGAGCACGCTGTTCCCGGATCCCTGACCCGTCAGCAGGTACGACGCACCGTCGAGCGAGACGGTGATGCCGCGGCCACCGGTCTGGGCAGGTACCTCGATCGTCTTCGTCGTCGCGAACGTGGCCGGATCCGCCAGGACGATCTGAGTCGCCGTCCGGAGCACAACCTTCTGTTGGGTGGCGTCGTAGTAGCCGCCCGTCACGCCCGCGATGCCGTCGGAGATCTTCGTGAGCTTGTTC
>DAIPZP010000138.1:0-5531 GCA_036782155.1 Propionibacteriaceae bacterium | reverse complement strand
CCCATTTCAGCACAGGCTTCCGAGAGAGCTCCCCCAGCGTTGGACCACGAGCGGTCGGGCCAGGGAGGCGAGGTACAGCGAGCCGGTCACCACGAGGTGCTGCTCAGGACGGGCCAGGAGCAGCTCGAGGCCCTCATCGGGCGTCCGTACAGCCTGAGCCTCGAGCCCCAGCAGCCTCGCCTGCTCGACCACGACGTCGGCCGGGAAAGAGCGTTTCACCTTCTCGCCCGCACCAAGCGCGTACTCGGGGACGATGAGGTGGCTCACCAGCGGTGCCAGCACCGACAACGTCGCGGGGAGCTTGGATTCGGGAGACTGCAGCAGCGTCGCCAGCACGGCTACGTGGGTCAACCCGTCGGCCTCCAGCGTCTCGACCAGTCCGGCCATCTTCTGCGGGTTGTGGGCGCCGTCCAGGATCAGCACGCGCTCGCCGTGCCGGAACCGCTCGTACCGGCCGGGCGGGGTGTCCGCGGCACCATCGATCTCGGGCACGTCGAACCCGTACCGGCTCCCCAGCACCTCGACAGCCGCCCTCGCCAGAGCGAGGTTCCGCTCCTGATAGCGCGCGCCCTCGGGATGTGCCGCGACGACGACCGAGCCGCCGACCCCGCGCGCGCGTTCCCGTACGACCTTGAGGACGACCTCGTCCTGGTCGATCACGACGACGGTGTTGCCGGGCCCGACAATGCCCGCCTTCTGGACGGCGATGGCATCCACCGAGTCGCCGAGGATGTCGGTGTGGTCGAGCCCCACGGGGCCGACGACGCAGAGCTTGTCCGGGTCCTGCAGTGCATTCGTCGCGTCGCGCAGACCGCCGATGCCGACCTCGACGATCGCGTACTCGACGTTCTCCTGCGCGAACACCCACAGCGCGAGGCCGACGCCGAGCTCGAAGTACGTCAGCTCCCGACCGAGCGATTCGGCCCGTGGCAGGAAGTCGTTGACGTACGCGACGAAGCGGTCCTCTTCCACCGGCACGCCAGCCACCTGGACGCGCTCGTTGACGGCGACGATGTGCGGCGACACCGTCAGGCCCGTACGGTGGCCGGCCGCTTCCAGAAGGCCGCGGATGAGGTAGGCCGTCGACGTCTTCCCGGACGTGCCCGCCACGTGGATGATCCGATAGTGCCGCTCGGGGTTCCCGACGTGGTCCAGCAGCGCTCGCAGCGTGTCCACGGAGATGTGCCCGCGGCTGCGTCGGCCCGAGAAGTGGAGCAGCGCGTCCAGGGCGGAGTCGAGGTCGGTGACCATGCGATCCCCTCTCACCCCTTCCTCGTCGCGCGCCGACCCCGTCGGCGCGGCGATACCCTACCCCGGTGACGACTGAGCCGCATTGGGTGATCACGCTGCGCTGCGCCGATCGCCCGGGCATCGTGCACGCGGTGAGCGGAGCCATCGTCGCGGCCGGCGGCAACATCACGGAGTCGATGCAGTTCTACTCGTCCGACACCGAGACATTCTTCATGCGAATCCAGGTGGCCCTGGCGGTACGGGCCGACCTCGAAGCCGAGCTCAAGTCCGTACGGGACCTGCTCGATGCCCAGGTCGAGGTCGACGAGGTCGGACGCCCCATGCGGACGCTCGTGCTTGTCTCGAAGGCCGGCCACGTACTCAACGCCCTGCTGTTCGCACACCGCAGCGGCAACGTGGGAGTCGACATCCCGCTGATCCTCGGCAACCACGACGAGCTCACCCCGCTCGCCGACTTCTACGGCATCCCGTTCGAGCACCACCCCGTCACCGCCGCGACCAAGCACCTCTTCGAGCAGCGGGTCCGCGAAGCGGTCGAGCAGTACGACATCGAGCTGGTCGTCCTTGCCCGGTACATGCAGATCCTGTCGCCGGAGCTGTGCGAGTTCCTCGCCGGTCGAGCCATCAACATCCACCACTCGTTCCTGCCCGGCTTCAAGGGTGCGAACCCGTACCGGCAGGCCCATACCCGTGGTGTGAAACTGATCGGTGCGACCGCACACTTCGTCACGACCGAGCTCGACGAGGGCCCGATCATCGATCAGAACGTGACGAGGGTGAGCCACTCGCGCTCCGTATCCGAGCTCGTCGAGCTCGGCCAGGACATCGAGTCGCGAACCCTTGTGAGCGCAGTGAAGCTGTTCGCGCAACATCGCGTGCTGCTGGACGGCAGCCGCACGATCATCTTCGACTGACGCGCCTTCCGGGACGCGCAAAGGAGTTGCCCATGTCCGGCCCCGCCGGTGAAGCCAAGCGCCGCCTCGATCTCGTACACCTTCTCAACTCCCAGGCCTCGACCTGGCGTGCTGCCCTGGTGGCTCCTCCGGTGAGGCCCTCGGACGGGCTAGCCGCCGACTCGCCGATGGGCTGGCAAGGGGTCCCGTGGTGGCGCCACGTGGGGGTCCGGTCCCTGGCGTTCTTCGTCGCCCTCGGCGTGGTCTGGGCTGCAGTCAACGGTCTCTGGTTCCTGGCGCACCTCCACGTCGGCGTCACCTGGTACGTGCCGGTGGTGTTCGAGCTCATCCCGGCCGTGGCCGCGTACGTGCTCGCTGTGATGGTCCTCGAGCGCCGCCAGCCGGCGATCGAGTACGCGCCGCGGCGCTGGGGCGGTCTCATTCCCGGGCTCGCCCTCGGCGCGATCCTGTGCCTGGTCGTCACCGGCATCATCTGGCTGCTGGGCGGCATGACGTTCGTGGGTGTCGACCCGAACCCGCCGTGGCTGAGCCGCCTGATCAGCCTCGGTCTCGTGGCAGGCGTCGCCGAGGAGATTGTGCTCCGCGGGGTCCTCTTCCGGTACGTGGAGTCACTGCTCGGCACCTGGGCCTCGGTAGCGATCAGCGCCGTGATCTTCGGCGGGCTCCACTTGAGCAACGAGAACGCGACGCTGACCGGCGCCGTGGCGATCGCGCTGGAGGCGGGCGTGATGTTCGCCGTGCTGTACGCGCTGACGAGGTCACTGTGGGTGGTCGTCGGTGTTCACGCCGGGTGGAACCTCATGCAGGGCCTGGGTCTGGGCATCGTCGTCAGTGGCTCCAGCGACACCGGCATGGGGTTCCTCGTCTCCAACCCGACCGGACCCGAGTTCGTGAGCGGCGGCGGTTTCGGGATCGAGGCGAGTGTGGTTTCGGTCGTCGTGTGGCTGCTCGTGGGCGCGTACCTATCGTGGCGTCTCGTCCGTACGGACGGCGTCGTCGCGCCCGCCTGGGTCCGCCATCGGCGGCTTCCCGGGAACCCCGTCGCCCCCTCGCCACTGATCTGAGCTCACCGGCCCATCAGCGGCGACTGCTCGCGTATGCCCCCAGGGGTATCGCTACGCCTCGAGGAATTCGGCGCGGATTTCGTGATTTGGGGGCGAGTACCGGGTACTTGCCGTTACAGTCGCCGCCACCGGCGGCGCGACGACGCGTCCCGATGGAAGGAGCCCCCATGGCGAGCCATGACATGACCCCCGCCGACGATCCCGAACGGCACCTGCCGCCCGACCACAACCCACTCCCGGCACTCGGCGGCGACCAGCCGACCGGCCCCAGCGCCTCAGCGTTCCAAGAGGTTCAGGCCTCGCCGGAGTTCGCTGAGCTTCGTAGCCGGTTCCGCCGGTTCGCGTTCCCGATGACCGCGGCGTTCCTCATCTGGTACTTCGCCTACGTCCTGCTCTCCACCTACGCGGAGAGCTTCATGAACATCCGCGTGTTCGGCAACGTGAGCCTCGGCATCCTCCTGGGCCTCATGCAGTTCGTGACGACGTTCCTCATCACGTGGCTCTACATCCGCCACGCAGGAAAGAATCTCGACCCGCTCGCCGCGAGCCTGCGCGAGAAGCTGGAAGGTGACGCGCGATGACTGCTCTCCAGACCACCCTCGGCACGCCGTGGCTCAACATCACGATCTTCGCCGTCTTCGTCCTCATCACCCTCGTGATCGTCATCCGGGTATCCCGCGGTGGCCGCAAGGGCAAGGACTTCTACACCGGTGGCGGCTCGTTCAGCGGCCGCCAGAACGGGATCGCGATCGCCGGCGACTACCTCTCGGCGGCGTCGTTCCTCGGCATCGCCGGCGCTGTGGCCTTCTACGGCTACGACGGCCTGCTGTACTCGATCGGCTTCCTCGTTGCGTGGCTCGTCGCCCTGCTGCTCGTTGCTGAGCCGCTGCGCAACACGGGCAAGTACACGATGGCTGACGTCCTCAGCTTCCGGATGCAGAACAAGCCGGTCCGTACGGCCGCGGCGATCTCCACCCTCGCCGTCTCCTTCTTCTACCTGCTCGCGCAGATGGCCGGCGCCGGCACGCTCGTGGCGCTGCTCCTCGGTATCTCGGCGGACTTCGCCCAGATGGGCGTCATCGCGATCGTGGGCCTGCTGATGATCGCGTACGTGCTCATCGGCGGCATGAAGGGCACCACCTGGGTCCAGATGATCAAGGCCGTCCTGCTCATCATCGGCGCCGGAATCCTCTTCTTCTGGGTGCTCGGCAAGTACGGCTTCAACCTGTCCGACCTCATGGGCCAGGCAGCGAACAAGGGCAACAGCGAGGTGGCAGGATCCGGCGACAAGCTGCTCCACGCGATGAGCAAGTACGGCACCAACAAGCTCGGCTTCATCTCGTTGTCGATCGCGCTGGTGCTCGGTACGGCAGGTCTTCCTCACGTCCTGATGCGCTTCTACACGGTGCCTTCGGCCAAGGAGGCGCGTCGCTCGGTGAGCTGGGCGATCTCGCTCATCGGCGCGTTCTACCTGTTCACGCTCGTCCTCGGCTTCGGCGCCGCAGCGATCGTGGGCCAGAAGACGATCAACGCCCTGCCCGGCAAGTCCAACGCGGCTGCTCCGGCGCTCGCGTTCTACCTTCCCGGCGCAGGGACCGCGGGAACCGTGTTCCTCGCGATCATCTCCGGTGTCGCGTTCGCGACGATCCTCGCCGTGGTCGCCGGTCTGGCGATCACCGCGTCGGCATCGTTCGCCCACGACATCTACAACGCGGTGATCAAGGACGGGAAGGCGGATCCGACGTCCGAGGTGAAGGTGGCTCGCGCGACGGTGGTCGTCATCGGTGTGCTGGCCATCTTCGGTGGCATCGCGGCGAGGTCGCTGAACATCGCGTTCCTCGTGTCGCTCGCCTTCGCCGTCGCGGCGTCGGCGAACCTGCCGTCGATCCTCTTCTCGCTGTACTGGAAGCGGTTCAACACGCGCGGCTCGGTGCTGTCGATCTACGGCGGCCTCATCTCGGCGCTCGTGCTGATCGCGTTCTCCCCCGCCGTGATGGCACCTGTCGGTTCGACCAAGCCGCTCGCGACAGCGATGCTGCCGGACCTTCACTGGGGCTGGTTCCCGCTCGACAACCCGGCCATCGTGTCGGTACCGATTACCGATCGGGTTCCTGCTGGGCATCCTCGGCACACTCACGAGCAAGGAGTCCAACCCCGCCAAGCAGGCAGAGATGGAGGTCCGCTCACTCACCGGAGCCGGCGCCGAGAAGGCGTCGATCCACTAGCGATCTGACAAGACTGCAACCGCACAGGCTTTCTGAACGCCTGTGCGGTCGTAGTTTTTGCCTGTGCGGTCGCGGTA
>DAIPZP010000137.1:0-5622 GCA_036782155.1 Propionibacteriaceae bacterium | reverse complement strand
AAACAGGGTTCTCGATCGAACCGTTTGCCTTCCCCTGCGAACGGACGACCTGAGAACCCTGTCCCCTAAATACTATCGAGGGCGCTGAGTCCCGGTCAAGGACGGCAACCCTCGGAACGCCAAGGACTGTCGGTGGTTGATGCCATGCTGTTCCACGACGGAAGGACGAGCAGAGATGGAGTTGCCCGAGGACGTCGTGGTCCGCCGCAGCGCGCGGCGCAGACGCACACTCCAGGCCCGCCGGGACGGCGACAAGATCGTGGTCCTGGTGCCCGCGACGCTGGCGGCCCGCGACTACGAGCGGCTCGTGCCGCAACTCATAGAACGGGTACGTGCCCGCGAGGCCGGCGGCAAGCGGCGAAGCGACGCCGCGCTCGAACAGGCGGCGGCAGGCCTCGCCACGCAGCTGGCCGGCGAGCTGCACCTGCTGACCCGACTGCATGGCGTCAGCTGGTCGACTCGGCAGAACCATCGCTGGGGGTCGTGCACGATCAGCACCGGCGAGATCCGGTTGAGCAGACGGCTTCAGCCCATGCCCAACTGGGTGATCGACTACGTGCTGTTCCACGAGATGATCCACCTCGAGGAGGCCAACCACTCGCGTCGGTTCCACGAACTGATGCGCCGCTACCCCCAGCACGACCGGGCGCAGGGATTCCTTCAGGGAGTCGCGCACGCGCTCGCCAACGGCTCTGAGCCGTGGCCGTCAGACGTCGACGACGATCCGGACCAGCTCCCCACCGAGGTGGCCGACTAGTTCCCACTCTCCTCGTCGAGCAACTTCGCCAGCTCCGCGTCGAGATCGTCGTTTCCGTGATGGGAATCGCCGCTGACGAAGCCGAGCGGGTCGTCGAGATCGTGGGCCGAAGGCATGGTGTCGGGGTGGTGCCACACGGCGTCCCGCCCGTCCACGCCGCGTGCTGACCGCAGCGCAGCCCAGAGGTTGGCGGCATCCCTCGTACGACGCGGACGGAGCTCGAGGCCGACGAGCGACGCGAACACCTGCTCCGCGGGACCTCCAGTGGCGCGTCGGCGTCGCACGGTCTCGGCCAACGGCCCGGCGGTCGGCATGAAACGGATCGTCGCCTGCGCCACGACGTCGTCCACCCAGCCCTCCACGAGCGCCAGCAGGCTCTCCAGACGGCCGAGGACCTCGGCCTGCTCAGGTGTGCGCTGGGGGGAGAACAGGCTCTTGCTCATCTCGTTGCCGAGCTGAGCGAGGTCGTCCATCGACACGGGCTCCCCACCCATGCCATCGAAGGACTCCTCGAGGGCGCTGAGGTCGACGGTGATCTCACGGGCGTAGTGCTGGACGAACGCCACCAGCTGCGGACCGAGCCAGCCGACGTCGGCGAACAGACGCTGCCGAGCGGCCTCGCGGAGGCTGAGGTAGAGCATCACATCACGCTCGGGGAGATCGAGTCCCTCACCGAACGCGGCGAGGTTGGTGGGCAGGAGCGCCACCTGTGGCCGGGTCAGGAGCGGCATCGAGACCTCGGTGGCGGAAACCACCTCGGTGCCGAGCTTGCCGAGCGCCTGGCCGAACTGCACCCCGAACATGCTCGACGCCGACTGCTGCAGCATGGGCTGGAACATCTGCTGCATGCCGGCCATCTCAGGCTCGTCGCTGAGGCGTTTCGTCATCACCTCGCCCAGAGAGGACGCGATCGTCGTGACGATCGGTTCCACCATCGTCTGCCAGGTCGCCATGGTGTTCTCGACCCATTCCGCACGGCTCCATGCCGCAGGCGGCGCTGACACCGCCGGGAAGACGGTCGCGTCATTGAGCCACAGCTCCGCGAGGTGAACGGAGTCGGCGATGTCGTGGCGCTGTCTGCTCGTCGGAGTGGGGTCGGGACCCAGCGCGGCCACGACCTTGCGGGCCATGTCCTTCGCGAACACCCAGTTCACGCCGCCGCCGTCGGTCGTCATCGGCTGCCCCGAGCGAGCCATGACGTTCTGCAGCGACGCGAGCAGCGCCGAGACATCGAGCGGCTCACCCTCGCGCGGCATCGGGATTCCGAGCGAAGCAAAGATCTGCTCGAAGGGCAGGTTCTCACCGCCGAACGGACCCTCGGGCACCTCGTCGCCCTCGTCGTCGTCGGGACTGTTGACCATGGGCAACTCCTTCATCTGAGGCACTGAGAAGCCTACCCGTGTGTGCTAGCCGCGAAGGCCCCACAGGCGGTGACGCGCTCCGGGCATGGCCCCACTCGGGTAGATTGCATGGCATGCCGCGCTGTGACCGAATCGTCGAGGATCGACGTCGTGCTGGGGCCGATTGCGGCGAGGTGGGCCTGTGACTCGGCAGACCTGGACCGCCGTCGCGTCCTCACTCGTCTTCATCGCGCTGGCATCCGTTCTCGCGTTCGCCCCGATTCCGTTCGTCGCATGGACGCCAGGAGCGACGTACGACGTGCTCGGGGCCAGCGACGGCAAGGCGGTCATCCAGATCGACGGGATCACCACCTACCCCACCACGGGCGAGATGCGCATGACGACCGTGAGCCAGACCCGGGCCGACGCCGCGTTGAGTCTGCCCGAGGCCCTGTTCGACTACGTCATGCCGAACCGCGACGTGCTGCCCCGCGAGCTGATCTACGCGCCGGGCAAGTCCGCGAGCCAGGTGGCCGACGAGGAGAAGACCTTGATGTCGACCGCGCAGTTCGATGCGGTCGTCGCTGCGCTCCGTGCGGCCGGCCAGCCCGTACAGGAGCTGCCGATGGTCACCGCCGTCCGTGTCTCCGGCCCCTCCAACGACAAGCTCCAGCCCGGTGACCTGATCCTCACGGTCGACAACGTCTCGGTGACCACGAGCGCCGACGTGCTCGCGCGGATCAAGAACAAGGGCGTGGGCCAGAAGATCGTCATCGAGGTACAGCGGCAGAACGCGCGGCTGTCCGTGACGATCGACACCGTCGGGTCCAGCAGCGACGGACGGGTCGCGACCATCGGCGCCAACTTCGGCACCGGCTACTCGTACGCACCAAGCGTCACGTTCAGCATCGATCCCAGTGTCGGCGGCGGCTCGGGCGGCCTGATGATGTCCCTGGCGATCTACGACAGGATCACGCCGGGCGACATGCTGGGCGGTCGCATCATCGCCGGTACCGGAACGATGGACGCGGCGGGCACAGTGGGCGCCATCGGCGGCATCCAGGAGAAGATCGCCGGTGCCGAGGCCGCCGGCGCCAAGGTCTTCTTCGTCCCGGCCGACAACTGTCAGGACACGGCGGGCGTCAGCACCTCGATGACACTGGTCAAGGTCAGCACGCTCAAAGAGGCCATCACGGCTCTTCCACTCGCTCTCGATCCCAGTTCCAGCCAGCGCCCCCCGGCATGCTGAACGACCTGAACGACGCGCTGGCGGCGGCCGTCCTCGACGCCGAGCGTCACGTGGGTCGATCCGGATGGGACCAGCCGTCCCGCCTGTTCGCCCTGGTACCGACGGCAGAGCTCCTCGAGGCCGCGCCTGAGCTCGCGGCCCAACTCGGGGCGGACCATCCTGAAGGTCACCTCTCGAGCGTCGAGCAGGACGACTTCCACGGTGGCCTCGGCTTGTTCGAAGCGCTGGCACACCTGGCGTGGCCCGCGACAGTGGCCGGCTGCGTTCTCTGCGTCGAGCGCGCTTTCCTGCCCTCACAGTACGAGTCCGAGCTGCCCGACGATCCCGCGCAGGCCAGCGATGCCGTGTCGAGCCATCCGCAGCGTCAGGAGCTCAGGCTCGTGACGGGCGTGCTCCGTACCGGCGAACGGCACGCGGTCGCACGGGTCCGCAGCGATCCGTCCCAGCTTCTGGGCGGGGCGGACCTCGCCCCGGGGCTGTCCACAGCCCTTCTCGCTACCCTAGGCGATTGAACCTCACGCAAGGAGTCCTGCTGTGTCCAGCCCTTCGCTCGGTCGTACTCGGCGCGGCGCACTGATCCCGACGATCGTGACCGTGATCGTCCTCGGATACCTGTTCACCACGTTCGCCCAGATCTGGACCGACAAGCTCTGGTTCGGCCAGCTGGGCTACGGAACGGTCTTCTCGACGCAGCTGTGGACATCCGTGGGTCTGTTCTTCGGATTCGGCATCGTCATGGGCGTCGCTGTCGCCGCGACCTTGGTGGCCTCGACCCGTGAGATCCGCGGCGCGAGTCGTACGAGCAGCGCCTTGCTCAACCGTTACCGAGAGCTTCTCGGCCGTCGCCTCAAGCTGGCCGTCGCCATACCTGCGGTCTTCTTCGGGATCATGGCGGGCATCACGGGGACCTCCGCACGATCGGTGTTCCTCGCGTACGTGAACCGCACCGCCTTCGGGGTCCAGGATCCCCGGTTCGGTCTGGACATCTCGTTCTTCGTGTTCGAGTACCCCTGGTACCGCTACCTCGACTCCTTCGTCCTAGGCGTGATGCTGCTCTGCCTGGCGATCGCCCTGGTCGTGAACTTCGCGCTCGGCGTGCTCAGCTCCCAGAACAGGCCGCAGCTCGGCAGCCGCCGGGCGCATGCCCAGATCTCGGTGCTCGCGGGGCTGGCGCTGGTGGCCTTCGCGGTCAACGCCTACCTCGACCGGTTCGGCGAGGAGCTGCAGTCGTCCACGCTGCTCGACGGCCTCACGTACACCGGCGACAAGGCGCAGATCACCGCGCACACCGTGGTGGCGGTCATCGCAGCGCTCACCGCCGTCATGTTCTTCGTCTATGCGCGGCGTCCCGGCTGGCGGATCCCGGTCACCTCGTCGATCCTCATGGTCGTCTCGTCGCTCATCGTCGGTGTCGCCTACCCGTCAGTGGTCCAGTCCTTCTCGGTGAAGCCGGACGAGCCGGACAAAGAACGCCCGTACATCCAGAACCACATCACGGCGACCAGGCAGGCGTTCGGGGTCGCGGACACGCAGATCTACGACTACGCGGCCACGACCAGCTCCGCCGCGGGTCAGCTGTCCGCCGATGCCGCCACGCTCCCGGGCATCCGGCTCATCGATCCGTCGATGGTCCGCGACACGTACGAGCAGCTCCAGCAGGTGCGCGGCTACTACTCGTTCGCGCCCGTGCTCGACGTCGACCGCTACAAGATCAACGGTACGCAGACGGACGTGGTCATCGCTGCGCGCGAGATGGACCAGTCCGGGCTCCAGAACAAGCAGTGGAACAACCTTCACACCGTCTACACGCACGGGTACGGGCTGGTCGCCGCCTACGGCAACCGTCGGCAGGCCGGTGGCGAGCCCGAGTGGCTCGCCAAGAACATCCCCACGGTCGGCCCGCTCACGGCGGACCAACCGCGGATCTACTACGGCGAGCTGGCGTCGGACTACGTCGTCGTGGGACGCCAGCCGGGCCAGTCGGCGATCGAGTTCGACACCCCCGGCGGTGGCGACGCGACTGGTGAGCAGTTCAAGACGTACGACGGGGTCGGCGGCGTCGGAATCGGGAACGCGTTCACCAGGGCGCTGTACGCGACGCGGTTCGCCGACGTCAACCTGTTGCTCTCCGATCGGGTGAACAGCAACTCGAAGATCCTGTACGACCGCACGCCCACCCAGCGGGTCCAGCAGGTCGCCCCTTGGCTGACCGTCGACTCGGACATCTACCCGGCCATCGTCAACGGGCGCATCCAGTGGATCGTCGACGCGTACAC
>DAIPZP010000136.1:0-5634 GCA_036782155.1 Propionibacteriaceae bacterium | reverse complement strand
GGTGTTCTCCGGGGTGAAGCTCGCGTCCCCCGGCGCGATCGACAGCCACCGGCCCGTGACCGACTCGACGACGTGGATGCGCGCACCATCGTCGGAGTAGGCCACGCCACCGACGTCGCCGAGCCCCGTACCTACGACGGTCTCGGTCCCAGACGTCAGGTCCAGCGACACCAGCTTGCCGGTCGCCTCGTCGACGAACGCGAGCGTCGACGAGGCCAGCGCGAGCTGCCCCGGGATGCCCGTACCTGTGTGGATCTTCGTGAGCTTCGGCTTCTTGCGTACGGGCACGGCGACGATCGTGTACGTGCCGGCGCCGGTGTCGAGGTCGGCGACGTACGCGGTCCGGCCGGACGCGTCAAGGGCGACGCCGACAGGGTGCGTGAAGCCCTTGGCGAGGACGCTGGTCGTACGAGTCGCCAGCGACAGGACCAGCAGTTCGGTGCCTGACGTCACAAGCAGAGACGTGGGTTTGGGCCGTCGGGTCACGGGATGGGAGGTCGTGTGCGCAGCTGTCCGGGCAGCGACGCCCTGGATCGCGAGGTTCAGTCGATCGGTGATGGCGGCCATGACGTACTCCTTGAGTGGATGTGGCGAACATCCCTCAAGAGCCGCGGACAGGGGTCCTGATACGTGCGCCTCACGCAACGTGGCCCGGCCCCCGAAGGGACCGGGCCACGTGAAGTGACGGCAGCGAGCTCAGACGCCGAGCGTCTTGCCGGCCGAGCGGAGCTCGGTGGCGGCCTCGATGACGCGGTTGGCGAGACCCTTCTCGCCCTCCTTGCCCCAGGCGCGCGGGTCGTACAGCTTCTTGTTGCCGACGTCGCCGTCGATCTTCAGCACACCGGCGTAGTTCGCGAACATCCAGCCGGCGACCGGACGCGTGAACGCGTACTGGGTGTCGGTGTCGATGTTCATCTTCACGACGCCGTAGTCGACCGCGTCCGAGATCTCCTGGGCGCTCGAGCCGGAGCCGCCGTGGAAGACGAGGGAGAACGGCTTGTCGAGGCCGTACTTCGCGCCGACCGCGTCCTGGATCTCCTTGAGCACTGCGGGACGGAGCTTGACCGCACCCGGCTTGTACACGCCGTGCACGTTGCCGAAGGTGAGCGCCGTGATGTAGCGGCCGTTCTCGCCGAGGCCGAGAGCCTCGATGGTGGCCAGGCCGTCCTCGACCGTCGAGTACAGCTTCTCGTTGATCTCGTTGGCGACGCCGTCCTCTTCGCCACCGACGACGCCGACCTCGATCTCGAGGATCTGGTGGGCCTTGTTCGTGAGCTCGAGCAGCTCCTGCGCGATCGAGAGGTTCTCGGTGCGTGGCACAGCCGAGCCGTCCCACATGTGCGACTGGAAGAGCGGGTTCTGGCCGTTCTTCACGCGCTCGATGGAGATGTCGATGAGCGGCCGTACGTAGTTCGGCAGCTTGTCCTTGGGGCAGTGGTCGGTGTGGACGGCGATGTTCACGGGGTAGTTCTTGGCGACGACGTGCGCGTACTCGGCGAGCGCCACCGCGCCGGCGACCATGTTCTTGATCGTCGGGCCGGATGCGTACTCCGCGCCACCGGTCGACACCTGGATGATCCCGTCGCTGCCCGCTTCGGCGAATCCGGCGAGGGCGGCGTTGAGGGTCTGCGAGCTCGTGATGTTGATGGCCGGGAAGGCGTACGAATTCGCCTTGGCCGCATCGAGCATCGCGGCGTACACCTCAGGGGTTGCAATGGGCATGTCAGCTCCTGTGTTCGTTGGACCTGGTCAGTCTTTCACGACCAGTCCCGTCTCGGGGCGGTGGGGCGTGAGGAGAGAGTCAGTTGCCGAGTTTCGACGTGTCGATCCACTGGCTGCCGCGCGAGTAGGCGCGGATGGCGGAGTCGAGAGTGCCGGGCAGGGTGTCGAGGAACGTGATCGGTACGGACGCCGTGACTCCGGCTGTGTCGCGCAGCGTGAGCCGCGGCTGGCCGCCGAGTCCGCGGCGTACGGTCGCGATGCCGGCCACATCCGGCCAGGCCACGGTCTTCCCGGCGACCTCGATGCCTTGCGGGTCGACCTTGATCGCGTACCCCTGCGTCGCGTTGATCCTGTCGAGCGCGCGCCTCGCGGCGAAGTACATGATGATCGCGATCACCAGCCAGACGCCGGAGAACGCGAGGCCGAGGACGAACAGCCAGATGGTCTGGGCCGTGTCCAGCTGGTCGCGCAGCCAGAACCACATGCCCAGCAGCAGGACGACGCCGATGCCGAGCCAGATCAAGCGTGACCGTACGAGCCCCTGGTAATGCGCCACCCGCTCCGCCGCGGGTAGCGGGTTGTAGCCGACCACCAGCTCCTGCGCCATGCGGCCATCGTATCCAGACTCGGCGAGGCGCTCAGTGCCTACGGGCCTGGGCGGCCAGCTCCTGGCTGCGGTCGCGGCAGGCTTCCATGGCGGCGATGAACGCGGCCTTCACACGAAAGTCGTCGAGGGTACGGAGCGCGGCCGCCGTCGTACCGCCCGGCGAGGTGACGTTCTCGCGCAGCACCGCAGGGTGGGTGCCGGAGTCGCGCAGGAGCTTGGCCGATCCGTACAGGGTCTGGGTCGCGAGAGTGGTCGCGATGTCGCGGGGCAGCCCGAGCAGGACGCCGGCGTCGATCATCGCCTCGGCGATGTACATGACGTACGCGGGACCCGACCCGGAGACGGCCGTGACGGCATCGAGGTACTTCTCGGGCACGGTCACGACCCGGCCCACGGCGGCGAGGAGGTCGGAGGTACGGGTGACGTGCTCGGCGGTCGCGGACGTGCCGCCAGACACCGCCGACATGCCCTCGCCGACGGACGCGGGCGTGTTCGGCATCACGCGCACGACCGGGGTGCCAGCCGGAACGTGCGCCTCGAGGACGGCGAGCTCGACTCCGGCAGCGAGCGAGACCACGAGCGCGCCGGGCGCCAACGCCGCGGAGATGCCGTCGAGCGCGGCCGCGACGTCGTACGGCTTGACGATGACGACGACCGTCTCGGCTCCCGCGACGGCCGCACTGTTGTCGCTGACGACCTTGACCCCGTACTTCTCGGTGATCTCACGCTGCCGCTCGCGACGGAGATCGGTGCCGATGATCTCGTCGGGCGAGATCCCGCTCGCCAGCAGACCAGCGAGGAGGTTCTCGCCCATCATGCCGACGCCGAGCAGCGCGATCGTCATCGCGCGATCCGGCCCGCGAGGATCTCGGCGATCTGGATCGCGTTGAGCGCGGCACCCTTGCGGAGGTTGTCGTTCGAGACGAACAGGACGAGGCCCTTGCCGTCCGGTACGGACTGGTCGACGCGGATACGGCCCACGAACGAGGGGTCCTTGCCCGCTGCGTAGCGGGGGTTCGGTACGTCGGAGAGCTCGACGCCGGGCGCGGCGTGCAGCAGCTCGACCGCACGCTCGGGCGTGATCGGCGAGGCGAACTCGGCGTGGATGGCGAGCGAGTGGCCGGAGTAGACCGGCACGCGCACGCACGTACCGGCTACGGCGAGGCCAGGGATGTGGAGGATCTTGCGCGACTCGTGACGGAGCTTCTGCTCCTCGTCGGTCTCGCCGGTGCCGTCGTCGACGAGCTTGCCGGCGTAGGCGATGACGTTGTAGGCGATCGGGAGCACGTACGGGGTCGGGTCGCCGAGCGGGACCGCGTCGCCGTCGATCGCGAGCCCCGATGCGTCACCGGCCGCGGCGATCTGGTCGGTGAGGGCTGCGACACCCTTGACGCCCGAGCCGGAGACGGCCTGGTACGTGGCGACGATCAGCCGGGTCAGAGTCGCCTCGTCGTGAAGCGGCTTGAGGACCGGCATCGCGGCCATCGTCGTACAGTTCGGGTTCGCGATGATGCCCTTGGGCGGGTTGAGCGTGTCCCCCGGGTTGACCTCGGACACCACGAGCGGCACGTCGGGGTCCTTGCGCCAGGCGGACGAGTTGTCGACGACGATCGCACCGGCTTCGGCGACCTTCGGCGCGTACTCGGCGGACATCGTCGCTCCGGCCGAGAAGATCGCGATGTCGATGCCCGTGAAGTCAGCCGTCTCGGTGTCCTCGACGACGTACTCCGTGCCGCCGCACGTCACCGTCCTGCCGGCCGAACGAGCCGAGGAGAAGACCCGCAGCTCGTCGTACGGGAACTTCCTCTCCGCGAGCAGGGTGAGCATGACTCGACCGACCTGGCCAGTGGCCCCGAAGACTCCAACGCGCATGGCGCACAGCCTAACGGCGCAGGGACGGCGCGCCCGTGAGATATCCGGGACTCGGAGGAAGGCCGTCGCCCGACCGTCAGCCCAACGCGGCGACGTCGCGGCCGAGGAGCGCGGCAAGCCGGTCGAGGGCTGGGGCGTCGACAGGGACATCGGACGATGCCGCGAACGGGGTGCGGCCGGGCGGCAGTTGGGTGAGGGCCTGACTGCCGAACTGGAACTCCTGCTCGATCAGGGCGTCGTCGAAGTGGACCGGCTGGCCGGTAGCTCGGGCGAGGTCCCAGCCGTGGACCAGGATCTCGGTGAGCCGCAGGTGGAGCGCCACTGCACCGGGCACGGTGCCGAACGGGACCGTCACCGGCCGGTCGAGGGCTCCGGGGAGACGAAACGCTGCCAGCAGGGCCTGGGCGGCGTCGTGGAAGGCGGGCACCGGTCGGTCACCGAGGACGTCGCCGGGAGCGGTGCGACGGAACTCCTCCAGCGTGGTGGCACCGTCGAGCAGGTCGGCGAACAACTGGTTGCCGGACACCACGTGTCCGACCAAGGCTCGCACGTCCCACTCCGAACAGGGCGTCGGCGCCGTCCACTGCTCGGCACGTATCGCGGCGACGAGACCCTCGGCGATCGACAGGCTCGCCTCCAGCTGGGCGGGGGACGGTGCGGTCATCGAGGTTCTCCTTGGCGGCAGGGCGACGCGGCGAGATTACCGGTCCGCGCCGAGGGCGCGATCAGGAATCTAGCCGTCGCGCTCGTCGGTGGTGTGTTCGTTGGCCATGCTTCTCGCGGTGCATCGGTTCATCATGTTAAGCAGGCGATTCCCTGGTTCTCATGGCCAATTTGCCATGAGAAGCGACAACTCACCCACTTAACATGAGGAACCGCAGATTCTCCCCGCCTAAAGCCAGTGCAGGTACGGCTTGGCGAGGGCGTAGCCGACGAACGACACGACGTCGAGGATCGTGTGCGCGATGACAAGGGGCATCACGCGGCCGAACCGTTTGTACAGCCAGCCGAACGCAAGGCCCATGATGAAGTTGCCGACGGCGCCACCGAAGCCCTGGTAGAGGTGGTACGAGCCGCGGATCAGCGCGGAGACGACGATCGCCACCCACGGGCGCTGGCCGAGGTCGGCGAAGCGCGTCAGCACGTACCCGAGCATCGTCACCTCCTCGACGATGCCGTTCATTGCGGCGAGGCCGACCAGTACCGGTACGGTCCACCAGTTCGCGGCGAGGTTGGCCGGGTCGACGTTCGTGTTGAGCCCGAGGGCGCGGGCGCCGAGGTAGAGGCCGAGGCCAGGGATGCCGATCCCCGCCGCGATGCCGAAGCCCCACGCGAGGTCGAACTTCGGGCGCTGCAGGTCGAACCCGATGAGCCGCCGGGCGTGCCCGTGCGTGAGGTGCAGCAGGTACAGGACGAGCAGGACCTGTACGAGG
>DAIPZP010000135.1:0-5641 GCA_036782155.1 Propionibacteriaceae bacterium | reverse complement strand
CGCTGGTCAGAGGCGTCCGCTTCTACCGGGCACTGCTCGATGGGATCGTCTGAACTCTTTGCCAACCTCCCCTAGATTGGCGAAATGACCGCTACACCCCTGGTTGAGATCCGTGCTGTGCGTAAGGCATTCGGATCGTTCGAGGCGCTGCGCGGTGTCGACCTGGACATCGGCCGCGGCGAGAAGGTCGCACTGGTGGGGGCGTCGGGCTCGGGGAAGTCGACGCTGTGCCGCTGCATCAACCGGCTCGAGACAGTCACGAGCGGCAGCATCACGATCGACGGCCAGCCACTGCCGCAGGAGGGCAAGGCGCTCGCGGATCTGCGGGCACAGGTCGGCATGGTGTTCCAGGCGTTCAACCTGTTCCCGCATTACACGGCACGGGAGAATGTGAGCCTGGCGCCGATCCACGTACGCAAGATCGCGAAGGCCGACGCCGACGCCGAGGCCGACGAGCTGCTCGCCCGCGTAGGACTGTCCGACAAGGCGGACAACTACCCGGCGGAGCTGTCCGGTGGTCAGCAGCAGCGCGTCGCGATCGCCCGGGCCCTCGCCATGAACCCCCAGCTGATGCTCTTCGACGAGCCGACCTCGGCGCTCGACCCGGAGATGATCTCCGAGGTGCTCGACGTGATGGGCGAGCTGGCTAGCGAGGGCATGACGATGCTCGTCGTGACCCACGAGATGGGCTTCGCCCGCCATGCCTGCGACCGGGTCTGTTTCATGGACGCCGGCCAGATCGTCGAGCAGAACAGTCCCGCACAGTTCTTCGACACTCCCCAGACGGATCGGGCGAAGGACTTCCTGTCCAAGCTCCTCCACCACTGAAAGGAACACATCATGTACGCGTTCAGCCGTCGCGGCCTCCTCTACGTCGCCGCAGGATCCTCCGCAGCCGTCGCCCTGGCGGCCTGCTCGTCGGGTACGCCGCCGACCTCGGCCGGCAGCGGCAGCGCCTCCGGCTCCGGCTCCGCAGGAGCCAACCGTCAGATCTCCCAGGACGCATACGACGCGGTCATCAAGAGTGGCCCGGTGGCTGACGCCTCGGTCGTGTCAGCAAGCCCGTGGGCCACCAAGATCAAGAGCCAGGGCTACATCAAGCGCGGCGGTACGACAACGGGCGCGATCTTCTCGCTCAAGGACCCGACCACCGGCCGCATCGCCGGGTTCGACGCGGGCATCGGCGACATGCTCGCGCACTACATCACCGGCGGCACCGACGTGAGCAAGCTCACCCAGGTCGCCCAGACCTCGGTCGACACTCGCGAGACGATGTTGCAGAACAACACCGTCGACATCGTCGTGGCGACGTACTCGATCACCGTCCCCCGTGCCCAGAAGATCGCGTTCGCCGGTCCGTACTACTCCTCCGGCGACTCCATCCAGGTGCGCGCCGACAACACGACGATCAAGTCAGTCAACGACCTCAAGGACAAGAAGCTCGTCACGGAGTCGAACTCGACGGCGATCACCGCCCTCCAGAAGTACGTGCCCGGCAATACGCCCACGTTGTTCGCCGACAACGACTCCTGCGTGGCGGCCGTGGAGCAGGGTCGCGCCGACGCGTACATCCTCGACGAGGCGATCCTTCTCGGGAACGCCGTGAAGGCCACCGACCTCAAGGTTGTCGGCACGCCGTTCACGACCGATCCGTACGGTGTCGGCGTCACCAAGGACGACCCGGCCGTCAAGGCGTTCGTCAACACGTTCCTGCAGAAGATCTTCGACACGGGAGACTGGTTGAAGCTCTGGAAGGCGACCGTCGGCGTGTACGTCGACGGCGTGCCGACCCCGCCGGCGATCGGTTCGGTCGCGGGCAGCTAGGTGAACCAGATCTGGCAGATGCTCGGCGACAACTCGTCGTTCCTGCTGAACGGCGTGCTCACGACCGTGGGTCTGACGATCCTCGGGTTCGTGGGCGCGCTGCTCATCGGCACGATCGTTGCGGTCTTCCGGGTGAGCCCGATCACGCCGCTGCGCGTCGTGGGGACGGTCTACGTGGAGTTCTTCCGCAACGTGCCGCTGCTCACCCTGCTGATCCTCATCGTGTTCGGGCTGCCCGACATCGGGCTGCTCATCCCGCTGTTCTGGTGCGGCGCGCTCGGCCTTGTGCTGGCGGGGTCGGCGTTCATCTGCGAGACCGTACGGTCGGGCATCAACACGATCAGCGTCGGCCAGTCGGAGGCGGCGCGGGCGCTGGGGATGTCGTTCGGTACGCAGCTGCGGCTGATCATCCTGCCGCAGGCGTTCCGCACGATGGTGCAGCCGCTGGTCAACAACTTCATCGGCATCCTCATCGGATCTTCGCTCGCCTCGGCGGTCGGTGTGTCCGACATCACGAACGTCACGCAGCAGCTGAACATCCGCTACGCCGAGGCGGTCGTGCTGTTCCTGCTGTCCGGCGCGGTCTACCTCGTCTTCGCCCTCGGTGCGGGCGGCGTCGGCTCCTGGCTCGAACGACTCGTGTCGAAGTCCCGGATCGGGAGCGCCCGCTGATGGCCGCCGACACCGCAACCCGCGTCCTGTTCGACGAGCCTGGACCCCGAGGCCGTACGAGGATCCTCATCAGCACGGTCGTCGCCGCGGTGCTCGCCGTGCTGCTCGTCGCGGGTGCCGTCTGGCAGTTCTCCGTCCACGGCCAGCTCGCTGCGTACAAGTGGCAGTTCTTCACCTACTCAGCGATCGTCAAGGCGCTCATCGTCGACGGGATCGGGAACACGTTCCTCGCGACGGGCGTGGCCGCGGTGGTGGCGTTCCCGTTCGGGCTCGTGCTCGCTCTCGGACGGCTCTCGAAGCAGCCCGTCCTGTCGAAGGTCAGCACGGCGTGGATCGAGTTCTTCCGGTCGATGCCGATGATCCTCGTCGTGTACGCGTTCCTGCTTGCCTTGCCGCGATTCGGCCTCGTGCTGCCGGTGTTCTGGATGCTCGTCGTACCGATGATCCTCGTCTCGAGCGCGTCGACGGCCGAGGTCTTCCGCGCGGGCATCAAGGCGGTGGACAAGGGCCAGTGGGAGGCGGCGCAGTCGCTGGGCATGGGGCCTGGTCTCGTCCTCACCCAGATCGTGCTGCCGCAGGCGTTCCGGATCGTGCTGCCGAACCTGCTCACCGGGCTTGTGTCGCTGCTCAAGGACTCGACGCTCGGCTACGTCGTCAGCTACGGCGAGCTCATGCAGCAGGGCAAGGAACTGGTCGCCTACTACCACTACATGATCCAGACCTACCTGGTGATCGCTGTGATCTACGTCGTGATCAACTGGCTGCTCACGCGGCTGGCGTCGTGGCTGCAGGTGAGGATGGGTACGCGCCGGGTGGCCGCCGGACCGATCGTGGTCGACCTCGAGCCGGCGCAGTAGAAGGAGCCGTACGGGATGTGTCGCTTGCTGGGTGTGGTCGCGCCGGGGCCGGACCAGGTGCACGGCGTCCTCGACGCGTCGGAGGGCTTCTGCGAGCTGTCCCACAAGCACAAGGACGGATGGGGTGTCGCTTGGTACGACGACGCGGCCGACCTGCGGATCGTGAAGGGTGCGCTGCCGGCGTGGTCGGATCCTGAGTACGAGCCGGCGCTGGCCGCGGTCGAGGGCGACGCCGCGCTGGTGCACCTGCGACGTGCGTCTGTGGGCATCCCCGTCGAGCTGCGGAACTGCCACCCGTTCGGCGAGGGCCAGGTCGCATTCGAGCACAACGGCCAGTTCAGGGTGTCGGACCGGATGCGGGCGTACTACGCCGACAACCAGTTGAGGCCGCTCGGCGGCACCACCGACTCGGAGCTGTACTTCGGGCTGTTAATGGATTTCTTCAGCCGTACGGGATCGTGGCCGGACGCCATCGTCGAGGCGGCGGCGTTCATCACCCGTGAACTGTGGGTCGACGATCCGTCCGACAACCCCGAGGCGCTCAACTGCCTTCTGCTGACCCCGGATGCGTTGTACGGGTACAGCCAGTGGGAGCCGGCGAAGCTCAAGCCCGAGTCCACGCCCGACGCGTACGTGCTGAGGCTCGCCGAACGCCCCGATGCGGTGATTGTCACCTCGACGCATTGGGCGGTCGACGCTGCCGCCCCGCTCCCGGAGCGCGCGGTCGTCGAGGTCCGTCGCGGCACCCTGGAAGTCACTGTGCACCCGCAGGTCCCGCTCGGAGGCAGTGAGGCCAACTGACGCCCGGTCAGTGCGTCGAGTGGCGGAAAAGCCACCGAATCCGAGACCGAAACCGTGCGAAATCCGCCACTCGGCGATGATGGGCGGCGCCGAGCTCAGGCACGGAGGTTGCTTCGCCCTCGACCTCGGCGCGCGCATCTGTGACCGTGCGGGTGAAGTCACTACCGTTGGCTGCATGACCGTGAACGATCCAATGGTGGCTGTCGAAGTCGACGTCGTCCCCGAGATCAGCTACGAAGCGCACCGGTACCCGGCGCGCCCGAAAAGGCTGCGGCCACGCGCGAAGCGGCGGGCCCTGCAGCAGGTCGTACCGCCTCCCCCGTTCGTGGCGGACGCCCGCAACCCCGCGTACGTGACGTGGTTGCTCGAGCAGTCGATGCTCATCGACGCGAAGATGATGGCGCGGCAGCTGGCGGGCAACCACCTCATGTGGTCGAACTCGTACGCCGAGCCTGACCCGCGCTCGGCCGTACAGAAGACGTCCGTCTGGTACACCGCGTACCCCCTGTCGCACATCACCGGCAAAGGCACGTCGTTCCTTGCTGCGCTCGGGTCGGAAGAGCTGTGGGAGGCGTTCGAGCAGATCGGCATCGACGGTCTCCACACCGGCCCGCTGAAGCTCGCCGGCGGCATCTCGGGCTGGGACCACACGCCGAGCATCGACGGTCACTTCGACCGGATCAGCATGGCGATCGACCCGCTGTTCGGCACCGACGACGAATTCCGCGCGCTCTGCGAGGTGGCGCTGTCCCACGGCGGCACGGTCCTCGACGACATCGTGCCTGGTCACACCGGCAAAGGCGCTGACTTCCGGCTCGCGGAGATGGCGTTCCGCGACTTCCCCGGCCTGTACCACATGGTCGACATCCCCAGGGAGGCGTGGGGCCTGCTCCCGGACGTACCGGACGGCGCGGACTCCGCCAATCTCGACCCCGCGACCGAGGCGGCGCTCGCCGAGGCCGGCTACATCATCGGCGCGCTGCAGCGGGTGATCTTCTACAAGCCCGGCCAGAAGGAGACGAACTGGTCGGCGACGCGGGTCGTGTACGACGTGCAGGGCCACCCGCACCGCTGGGTCTACCTCCACTACTTCAAGGACGGCCAGCCGTCGATCAACTGGCTCGATCCGACGTTCGCCGGCATGCGGCTCGTCATGGGCGACGCGCTCCACTCGCTGCTCGACCTGGGCTCCGGCGGCCTCCGCCTCGACGCCAACGGCTTCCTCGGCATCGAGAAGACGGCGGACGCCCCCGCGTGGTCGGAGGGACACCCCCTGTCCCAGGCCGCGAACCAGCTCATCGGCTCGATGGTCCGCAAGGTCGGCGGATTCACGTTCCAGGAGCTCAACCTCTCCATCGAAGACATCGTCCAGACCGGCAGGATCGGCCCCGACCTGAGCTACGACTTCATCACCAGGCCCGCCGCCCAGTACGCGATCGCGACCGGCGACACCGAGTTCTTACGGCTGATGCTCAACGCGGCCATCG
>DAIPZP010000134.1:0-5656 GCA_036782155.1 Propionibacteriaceae bacterium | reverse complement strand
CGTCAAGGGCGAGAACATCCCCGAGCCCGGCATCCCTGAGTCGTTCAAGGTGCTGGTCAAGGAGATGAAGTCGCTCTGCCTGAACATCGAGGTGCTGAGCTCCGACGGACAGATCGTTGAACTCCGTGACTCCGAGGACGACTACCGCGCGTCGGAGGAGTTCGGCATCGATCTCTCCCGTCGTCCCGGTGCCGACCACTTCTCGGCTCTCGACGAAATCTGAGCTGTGCGGCCCTGAGGCCGGCACTCAGCAACCCACAACTCAGAGTCACGACCTTCCCGCCAGGGAGAAAAGAGTAAGTAAACGTGCTGGATGTGAACTTCTACGACGAGCTGCGCATCGGTCTGGCCACGGCGGAGCAGATCCGCGAGTGGTCGCACGGCGAGGTCAAGAAGCCGGAGACGATCAACTACCGCACGCTCAAGCCTGAGCGGGACGGCCTCTTCTGCGAGAAGATCTTCGGCCCGACCCGTGACTGGGAGTGCTACTGCGGCAAGTACAAGCGTGTCCGCTTCAAGGGGATCGTCTGCGAGCGCTGTGGCGTCGAGGTCACGCGTTCGAACGTGCGTCGTGAGCGGATGGGCCACATCGAGCTCGCCGCGCCGGTGACGCACATCTGGTACTTCAAGGGTGTCCCGTCGCGTCTCGGCTACCTGCTCGACATCGCTCCCAAGGATCTCGAGAAGGTCATCTACTTCGCCGCCTACATGATCACCGGCGTCGACGACGAGGCGCGTCACCGCGACCTGCCGTCGCTCGAGGCCAAGGTCGAGACCGAGCGCAAGCACATCGAGACGCGTCGCGACAACGACGTGAACGAGCGCATGGCGAAGCTCGAAGAGGACATGGCAAAGCTCGAGGACGAGGGCGCCAAGGCCGACATCAAGAAGCGTGTCCGCGACGGCGCCGAGAAGGAGCTGAAGCTCGTACGCGATCGTGCACAGCGTGAGCTCGACCGCCTCGAGGCCGTGTGGAACAGGTTCAAGACGCTCAAGGTCCAGGACCTCGAGGGCGACGAGATCCTCTACCGCGAGATGAAGGCGCGCTTCGGCAAGTACTTCCGTGGCTCGATGGGCGCCGAGGCGATCAAGGACCGCCTCGCGACGTTCGACCTCATGGCCGAGTCCGAGACGCTGCGCGAGATCATCCAGACCGGCAAGGGCCAGCGCAAGACGCGTGCCCTCAAGCGGCTCAAGGTGGTGGCTGCGTTCCTGCAGACCTCCAACTCGCCGTCCGGCATGGTGCTCGACGCCGTACCGGTCATCCCCCCGGATCTCCGCCCGATGGTGCAGCTCGACGGTGGACGATTCGCGACGTCCGACCTCAACGACCTGTACCGCCGCGTCATCAACCGGAACAACCGCCTCAAGCGGCTGCTCGACCTTGGTGCGCCCGAGATCATCGTCAACAATGAGAAGCGGATGCTCCAGGAGGCCGTCGACTCGCTGTTCGACAACGGTCGTCGTGGCCGTCCGGTGACCGGCCCGGGCAACCGCCCGCTCAAGTCGATCTCCGACATGCTCAAGGGCAAGCAGGGCCGGTTCCGTCAGAACCTGCTCGGCAAGCGCGTCGACTACTCCGGCCGTTCGGTCATCGTCGTCGGCCCGCAGCTCAAGCTGCACCAGTGCGGCCTGCCGAAGGCGATGGCGCTTGAGCTCTTCAAGCCCTTCGTCATGAAGCGGCTGGACGATCTCAACCACGCGCAGAACATCAAGTCCGCCAAGCGCATGGTCGAGCGTCAGCGCCCGGTTGTGTGGGACGTGCTCGAAGAGGTCATCGCCGAGCACCCGGTGCTGCTGAACCGTGCGCCGACCCTTCACCGTCTGGGCATCCAGGCGTTCGAGCCGCAGCTCATCGAGGGCAAGGCCATCCAGATCCACCCGCTCGTCTGCACGGCGTTCAACGCCGACTTCGACGGCGACCAGATGGCTGTGCACCTGCCGCTGAGCGCAGAGGCGCAGGCCGAGGCCCGCATCCTCATGCTGAGCACCAACAACATCCTCAAGCCTGCCGACGGTCGACCGGTGACCATGCCTACCCAGGACATGATCATCGGCCACTACTTCCTCACCATTCATCGTGAGGGTTCGTCCGGCGAAGGCAGGGCGTTCTCGTCGGTCGCCGAGGCGATCATGGCGTTCGACCGCAAGCAGATCCTCGTCGGTTCGAAGATCAAGCTGCGCCTCACGGGCATCGCCCCGCCGCCCGGCAAGGAGCTCAACGCCGACGGCTCGATCATCCTGGAGACGACGCTCGGTCGCGCCCTGTTCAACGAGGCGCTCCCGGCGGACTACCCGTTCGTCGACATGGAGGTGGGCCGCAAGCGGCTCGGCACGATCGTCAACGACCTGGCTGAGCGCTACCCGAAGGTCGAGGTCGCGCACACGCTCGACAACCTCAAGGACCTCGGCTTCAGCTGGGCGACCCGCTCGGGTGTGACCGTCTCCATCGCCGACGTGCAGACGCCGCCGACGAAGAAGCTCATCCTCGCCGGGTACGAGGCGAAGGCCGCCAAGGTCGACAAGCTGTACGAGCGGGGCCAGGTCACCGAGGAGGAGCGCCGTCAGGAGCTCATCCAGATCTGGACCGACGCGACCGCCGAGCTGACGGCCGCGATGGAGGCGAACTTCACGCGCGACAACCCGATCTTCATGATGGTTCACTCGGGCGCTCGTGGAAACATGACGCAGATGCGCCAGATCGCCGCCATGCGAGGCCTCGTGGCCAACCCGAAGGGCGAGATCATCCCGACGCCTATCAAGTCCAACTTCCGCGAGGGCTTGAGCGTTCTGGAGTACTTCATCTCGACCCACGGTGGTCGAAAGGGACAGGCGGACACCGCTCTGCGTACCGCCGACTCCGGCTACCTCACGCGTCGTCTGGTCGACGTCTCCCAGGACGTCATCATTCGCGAGGAGGACTGCCAGACCGAGCGGGGCCTGGTCAAGACGATCGCGGTGCCGAACGCCAAGGGCAAGTTGGTGGTGCTCGACAACGTCGAGACCAGCGTCTACGCCCGTACGCTCGCGCAGACGATCACGGACAAGGACGGCAACGAGCTCCTGCCGGCCGGTGTCGACCTCGGCGATGTCAACATCAAGATGCTGGTCGACAACGGCATCACCGAGCTCCGGGTCCGTTCGGTCCTCACCTGCGATGCCGCGACCGGGACATGCGCGATGTGCTACGGCCGCTCTCTGGCCACTGGCTTGATCGTCGATGTCGGCGAGGCCGTCGGTATCGTCGCGGCGCAGTCCATCGGCGAGCCCGGCACCCAGCTGACCATGCGTACCTTCCACACCGGTGGTGTGGCGGGTGACGACATCACGCAGGGTCTGCCCCGAGTCGTCGAGCTCTTCGAGGCTCGTACGCCCAAGGGCAAGGCACCGATCGCCGAGGCGGCCGGTCGTGTCCGGATCGACGAGACGGACCGTACGCGCAAGATCGTGCTGGTCCGTGATGACGGTGGCGAGGACCTGTTGTACCCGGTGCCGCGTCGTGCGCGTCTCGAGTGGGACGACATCAACCGCGTGCATCACGCCATCAAGGACGGCGACCATGTCGAGGTGGGCCAGCAGCTCACCGCCGGCACCGTCGATCCTCAGGACGTGCTGCGGGTGCGAGGCGTGCGTCGGGTGCAGGAGCACCTCGTCGAGGAGGTCCAGCAGGTCTACCGGACCCAGGGCGCTCCGATCCACGACAAGCACATCGAGATCATCATCCGGCAGATGCTGCGCCGGATCACGGTGATCGAGAGCGGCGACACCTCGATGCTGCCGGGCGAGCTCGTGGACCGTCAGTCGTACGAGACCGAGAACCGCGCCGTGGTCACCGAAGGCAGCCAGCCTGCTCAGGGACGTCCGGTCCTCATGGGCATCACCAAGGCGTCGCTCGCGACCGAGTCGTGGCTGTCGGCGGCGTCCTTCCAGGAGACCACCAAGGTGCTCACCGACGCGGCGATCCACGCCAAGTCGGACTCACTGCGCGGCCTCAAGGAGAACGTCATCCTCGGCAAGCTCATCCCGGCAGGTACCGGTCTCGACCGTTACCGCAACATTCGGGTCGAGCCGACGGCAGAGGCGCGCGCCAAGGCGTACGCCATCACCTACGACCCGTTCGACTACGACTTCGGCAGCGGGTCGGGTGCGGTCATACCGCTGGACGACTACGACCTCGGCATGCGCTGAGGCTGATCGCTTCGACGGCTCCCGGGCAGACCGCCCGGGAGCCGTCGGCGTTCAAGGGGCGACGGATGCGGGGCGGGAAGGGCTCGATGTCCGGCGGTTTTGACCCTGCAGGCTTCAGCGACTAGCCTTTCCCGTTGGGTCCGGTGTTCCCGGACTCGCGTGCGTGCCTCTGCGCCCTTCGTAGGTGAGCATGGCTGCACGAACCGTGTCGGCGAACTCGCCGTCACATGCACCGATCCGGTCGCCGCCTCCCGTACTTGGGAGCGCTCCGGTGGTGCGCCAGGCTTCCCGAGGCCCCCGGGCCTCGGACCACCACAAGCTGGAGAGATCCAGCGACACGGAAAAGAGATACATCCAGGTGCCTACGATCCAGCAGCTGGTCCGCAAGGGCCGGACCGACAAGGTCAGCAAGACGAAGACCCCTGCGCTCAAGGGTTCGCCTCAGCGCCGCGGTGTGTGCACCCGCGTGTACACGACCACGCCCAAGAAGCCGAACTCCGCGCTGCGCAAGGTCGCCCGCGTTCGGCTCTCCAGTGGCGTCGAAGTCACCGCGTACATCCCGGGTGTCGGCCACAACCTGCAGGAGCACTCGATGGTGCTCGTCCGCGGCGGTCGTGTGAAGGACCTCCCGGGCGTCCGCTACAAGATCATCCGTGGCGCGCTCGACACCCAGGCCGTGAAGAACCGTAAGCAGGCTCGCAGCCACTACGGCGCCAAGAAGGAGAAGTAAATGCCTCGCAAGGGTCCCGCCCCGAAGCGCCCCGTGATGGTCGACCCCGTGTACGGGTCGCCGCTGGTCTCACAGCTTGTGAGCAAGATTCTGCTCGACGGCAAGAAGACCATCGCCCAGAGCATCGTCTACACCGCCCTCGAGGGCACCCGTGAGAAGACGGGTGGCACCGATCCCGTACAGACCCTGAAGCGCGCCCTGGACAACGTCCGGCCGAGCATCGAGGTCAAGAGCCGCCGCGTCGGTGGTGCGACCTACCAGGTCCCCATCGAGGTCAAGCCGGTCCGTGCCAACACGCTGGCCATGCGCTGGCTCGTCAGCTTCTCTCGCGCCCGTCGCGAGAAGACGATGGCCGAGCGTCTGCGCAACGAGATCCTCGACGCGGCCAATGGCCTCGGCGCTGCGGTCAAGCGGCGCGAGGACACCCACAAGATGGCCGAGGCCAACCGGGCCTTCGCTCACTATCGCTGGTGATCACCGGGCGCCCTCGGTATCGGCAGCGCTGCCGGTCCGAGGGCGCATCCATGCCCACCAACAAGCCAATGCAACAGGAAACGAAAAGGTAGACGCTCGTGGCACATGAGAAGACGATCGACCTCGCCAAGGTCCGCAACATCGGGATCATGGCCCACATCGACGCGGGCAAGACGACGACGACCGAGCGGATCCTGTTCTACACCGGCATCAACTACAAGATCGGCGAGGTCCACGACGGCGCCGCCACGATGGACTGGATGG
>DAIPZP010000133.1:4549-5666 GCA_036782155.1 Propionibacteriaceae bacterium | reverse complement strand
CGAGCAACAACACGAACTTCGTCATCAACGGCATCATCGGCGGGTTTGTCAGCATCGTGGGCATCCTCATGCTCGGTACGGTCATCGTGCCGGCGCTTGCGAAGCTCGTCGGTCTCCTGCCGGCCCGACTCGGTGGCGTACCGGGGCAGCTGGCCGCGGAGAACAGTCGCCGGAACCCGAAGCGCGCCACAGCGACCGCGAGCGCCCTGCTGATCGGCATCACTCTCATCTCGATGGCGACCGTCGGCGCCTCCACCGCCAGCGCGACCGAGCAACGCTCGATGGACCGGCTGTACCCGTCAGACCTCACCGTCTCGGCGCCCAGCGGCATCTCCGACTCCGTCCTCGCACGGATCCAGAAGGTGTCGATCGTGGCCTCGGCGGAGAAAGTGGGTATGGGCGACGTCACGTTCGGCGGGATCGCCGACCCGCAGACCATCCTGGGAGTGGGGACGGGCGTACGGAACGTGCTCCGCTACCCGGCGTACGTCGACGGGCTTGCTGACGACACGATCCTCGTGACGCAGGAGTCGAAGATCGCCGCTGGGTCGATGGTCACGATCGTGGGCGACAAGGGGACCGTCACTCTGCGCGCGGTCCTGCCGTCGCGTTCGCTCGGCGGGCCTGTCGTCACCTGGGCGACGCTGACGAGGGTCACCGGGACCATCAACCAGCAGGCGTGGATCCAGCTCAAGGACACGAGCGACGCCAACGGGAAGATCGAGACTCTCTCCAACGAGTTGCAGGACGTCCCCGGCGTACAGATAACCGGTGGTGCGCAGGCCCGCGAGCAGATCCAGCTGATCCTCAACATCGTGCTGGGCGTCGTGATCGGGCTCCTCGCCGCCTCCGTCCTGGTCGCGATCGTGGGCATCTCGAACACGCTCTCGCTCTCGGTGCTGGAACGTACGCGCGAGTCGGCGCTGCTGCGAGCCCTTGGCCTCACCAGACCGCAGCTGCGCGGCATGTTCGGGGTCGAGGCGATGGTCCTTGCGGGCGTCGGCGTGCTGCTGGGCATCGGGCTCGGCATCGGGTACGGGCTCGCGGGCAGCTTCGCGCTGCTCGGCAAGAACGTGTCGGAGATCGTCGTCGTGATCCCGTGGCTGTACCTGCTCGG
>DAIPZP010000133.1:0-4449 GCA_036782155.1 Propionibacteriaceae bacterium | reverse complement strand
GAGATGAACTGGGCGGACTTCCCCGTACCGCCCAGCTCGATCGACGAGATCATCCTCACCCACGCCCACGCCGATCACTGCGGCTACCTTCCCGCGCTCGTACGGGACGGCTACAAGGGCCCGATCTGGTGCACCTACGGCACCGCGAAGCTCGCCTCGATCGTCCTCATGGACGCGGGCCACATCCAGGAGAGGGAGGCTCAGTACGCGCAGGAGGGCGGCTACTCCAAGCACGATCCGGCGCTGCCCCTGTACACGGTCGCCGATGTCGAGAAGACCACCCCGCTGTTCAAGGTCGTCCCGTTCGACACCGATGTCGACCTCGGGAAAGGCATCGCGATCCGCATGACCCGGGCCGGCCACATCCTCGGCTCCTCGTCGGTGACGCTGTCGACGCCGGAGGGCTCGGTGCTGTTCTCCGGCGACCTCGGGCGCATCGACCATCCCGTACTCCGGCCTCGCGGCACCCCGCCCGGCTCCCCGTACGTGCTCATCGAGTCGACGTACGGCGACCGCGAGCACCCCGACGCGAAGGGCCTCGAGCACGAGGCGATGGCTGATGCCGTCCGTCGGACGATCGCGCGTGGCGGCTCGGTGCTCATCCCCGCGTTCGCCATCGACCGTACGGAGATCGTCCTCAAGGCGCTCACCGAGCTGCGCGAGGCGGGCCGGATCCCGGTCGACGTGCCGATCTACGTGAACAGCCCGATGGCCGTCGCGGCGCTGGCCGTCTATCGCGAGGCCGAGGGCCGCGGAGAACTGCGCGACGACATCCAGCCCGAGGACTTCTTCAACCTGTCGAACCTGCGCGAGATCACGGACGCGGAGGACTCGAAGCGGCTCAACCACCCCGACCACCCGAGCATCATCATCAGCTCGTCGGGCATGGCCACCGGCGGCCGGGTGCTCCACCATCTCGAGGCGATGCTGCCCGATAAGCGCAACTGCGTGATCTTCACCGGCTACCAGGGCGTCGGTACGCGCGGCCGCTCCTTGCTCGAGGGCATGAAGCAGATGAAGTTCCGGGGCCGGTACGTGCCAGTCAAGGCCGAGATCGTCTCCGACGGCGAGTTCTCGGTGCACGCTGACGCGTCTGACCTCATCGACTGGCTCCGCGACCTGTCACCCCAGCCCGAGACGGTGTTCGTCACCCACGGCGAGGAAGGATCGTCCGACGCGTTCGCCGCGAAGGTCCGCAACGAGCTCGGGCTCACGGTCGTCGTGCCGCGCTACAAGGAGAAGGTGATGCTGACCCCGCACGGTACGTGGGCGCCGCTCAACCCGGTCCCCGGGCTTGCCCAGGAGCCGGTTGCGGAGGCGCCCGTTCCCGCGCCACGGCCCGTACCCCATCCGCCGTCCGTACTCCACGCGCCGTCGCCGGGCGCGAAGCTGCCTGTACGGAAAGTGGCCGACACCCACGCGGACGACATGGAGCAGGTCGAGGTGATCCTCGAGACCGCGATCGGGCAGGTGCCGTTCCTGCCGGAGGAGAAGCAGGCCGAAGTGTCCGAGCTGCTGCACGAGGTACTGGGGCTCGTACGCCGTGAGTCGCCTGACCTCGGAGCCGTACGGGAGGGCGTCAACCTTGCGCTGTACGCGGCGGCTGGAGCCGTCGAGACCCCTGGCGGCCAGTCGATCGTCGCCCTGCTCGCGCACGTACCGAAGGTATTGGGCTAGGGACCCGCCCCCGTAACCGGCGACTTCACAGGTGAATTTCACCTGTGAGGTCGGAGTTTTGCCTGTGAAGTCGCGGTGTGCGCGGGAGGTCGCAGCGGGGGAGTCAGCGGAGGGCGCGTTCGATGACCGCGGCCGTTGCGGCGGCCCAGGCTTGTGGGTGGCAGGCGGCGGGGAACGGGAGCGGCGTCGGCGTCTCGTCGGTGCCGTAGCCCGCGTACAGCTCGGGGAGCCGGTAGTCGTAGGCGGTCGCTGCGCGCAGCAGCTCGGCGGCGAGCATCTTCGCCTCGGCCACGAACCCGTCGCGCAGCATGCCGGACAGGATCACGCCGTTGTCGTGGGTCCAGATGCTGCCGACGTGGTAGCCGAGCGGCCAGTAGCCGTCGTTCTCGGTCGACAGCGTGCGGATGCCGAAGCCCGACCGCAGGGTGGGGTGCATGAGCCGGTCGACGACGATCGTGGCCTCCGCCGGCGACAGGATGCCGGTGCCCAGCAGGTGACCCATGTTCGAGGCGACCGCGGTGACTGGTCGCTTCTCCGCGTCGAGGGCGATGGCCGGGTAGGGCCCGAGCTCGTCCCGTACCCAGAACTGCGCCCGGAACCGCTCCGCCAACGCGGCCGCCCAGGCGCGCCAGGCGGAGGCCTCGTCAGCGTCGCCCAGGCGTTCCAGCAGCCGGGCGCCGACGAGCGCGGCCTCGTGCGCGTAGCCCTGCGCCTCGCACAGCGCGATCGGTGACGTGGCGAGGCTGCCGTCGGCCCAGCGGATCGAGTCGCCGGAGTCCTTCCAGCCCTGGTTGGACAGGCCGTCGCCGGTGTCGACGTACTCGAGGAAGCCGTCGCCGTCGGAATCCGCATGCTCGCGCAACCAGCCGAGCGCGGCGCGGAGGCTGGGTACGAGACCGGCTAGCTCGTCCTCCGCGAGGCCCGCCTCCACGAGGTCGCCCAGCAGCGTGATCCACAGGCAGGTGGCGTCGATCGTGCCGTAGTAGACGGGCGGAAGCACGATGCCGCCATCACCCGCCTGCCGGCCCGGTCCGTACAGGGGCAGCGGCTCCCCGCGCACCTCGTGGGGGATCTTGCCCGGCTGCTCCGCTGTCGCCGGATCGGTGACCGTGCCCTGTCGGGCGGCGAGCACCTTGAGGGTTCCGAGCGCGACGTCCGGGGCCCAGGACAGGCTGAGGCGGGCCGACAGGATCGAGTCGCGCCCGAACAGCGTGAGGAACCATGGAGCGCCGGCGGCGTAGAACGTGTGGTCCGGGTCATCGCGGTCGGTCATCCGCAGCGCGGCGAGGTCGCGGGCAGCGGTCTGTACGAGCCGGTCCAGCGGCTCCGTACCGGTCGTGTCCCGGGTGGCACCAGGGCTGTGTACGAACGGGAAGCTGGGGTCGGAGGCCACCAGACGCCACTCGACGGACGCTTCGCCGCCCGCGGGTACGACCACGTCCCACTGGGCGTGCAGGTCATGGTCGCCGCGGGTCACGATGGCTCCGGGAGCCAGGAAGCAGGCCTCCCCCTCGTGGCCGAAGGGCCATGTGTACGAGCCGTCGTCCTGAGCCGTCGCGGTGGGTCTCTCATCTGCGGTCACACTGGCGCGGATGGCCGACATCGGCGTCGAGTCCGGCCGTACCTTGAGCAACAGCGGGAACGTACGATCGTCGGGCGCTGCGCTGTGGATGACGATCCGCTCGCGTAGGCCGTCCGGGGTGAGACGTCGCTCGCGACGGCACACGATCGCGGGGTCAGCGCCGAGGTCCGGGGTGCGCCACACCGTGTCGTACCGGACTCGCCCGCCTCCAGGTTCGACGGTGCCGACCGCCTCGTTCTCCACGCCCAGAGCGCTGACGACCACAGAGTCTGCGATCCGCGTGTCGGCGCAGTACACACCCTGGATCGCCGACTCGACGATCTGCCCGTCACGGCGTGACCAGCACTGCTGCGGCGCGGCCAGCACGACGCTGAGGTCGTGGAGATAGGGCTGCTCCATGGCGTCCTTCCGGTGTCGGCGTCCGCCAACGCTATCGGGGTTTGCTCGATCCAACGAGGGATCCAATATTGACAACGTCTACGTTGCGTTATTCAATTGGCGTCAGAGTAAGGCAAGCCTTAGTGAGGAGCGTTGTGATCCCCAACCTGCTGATCGGCCTGCGTGAGGGGCTCGAGGCCGTGCTCGTGGTGAGCGTGCTCGTCGCGTACCTCGTGAAGTCCGACCGCCGCAGCCAGCTTCCGCTCGTGTGGGTCGGTACCGGGCTCGCCGTGGCCGTGTCGCTGGGCTTCGGGGCGCTGCTCACGTTCGGGCCACAAGGGCTGAGCGACAAGGCGGAAGACGCGATCGCCGGCGGGCTGTCGGTACTCGCGGTCGTCTTCGTCACGTGGATGATCTTCTGGATGGCCAAGGCCTCGAGGACCCTCGCGACGGACCTGCGCGCCCACGTCGACGCCAGCAGCGCGACGCCGTGGTCACTCGTCCTCATCGCTGCGTTGGCCGTCGGCCGCGAAGGCCTCGAGACCGCGCTCTTCCTCTGGGCGGCTACCCGGTCCGCCATCCGTGACGGGGTCCCCACCAGCGAACCGCTCGTCGGCGCACTGATCGGCATCGCGATCGCGATCGGACTGGGGTACGCGCTGTACGCCGGAGCTGTACGGATCAACCTCTCCAAGTTCTTCTCGATCACCGGTGGCGCGCTGATCGTCGTGGCGTCCGGCGTCCTGGCGTCCGGCGTCCGTGACCTCCAGGACTCCGGGATCCTTCCCGGCGCGAGCACGATCGCGTACGAC
>DAIPZP010000132.1:0-5706 GCA_036782155.1 Propionibacteriaceae bacterium | reverse complement strand
CGCACCGCCCTCTGGGTGGCGATCCAGCGCTTCCGTCCGTCGGAGAGCAGGTCCCTGGCCTCATACGCCGTCCCCACCATCACCGGAGAGCTCAAGCGCTACTTCCGGGACCACTGCTGGGTCGTACGGCCCCCTCGCCAGATCCAGGAACTGGGCAGCCTGGTCTCCCGAGTCACCGAAGCTCTCGAGCAGGCGTCCGGCCGCAAGGTGTCCGTACGAGAGATCGGTGACCACCTCGGCGTCGACCAGAAGCAGGTTGCGGAGTGCATCATCGCCCGTGCCGGCTTCCGGCCGCTCTCCCTCGACGCCCCCGCGGGCGACTCGGCCACGGTGGGCTCGTTCCTCGCCGATGACGGGGACATCGCCAGTGAGCTGACCGACCGTCTCGCCCTCCGGAGGGCGCTGGCCGAGCTCTCGGAACGCGACAGGCGGGTTCTCGTCTGGCGCTTCGAGGAGGAGTGCACCCAGAGCGAGATCGCTGTGCGGCTAGGCCTTTCGCAGATGCAGGTGTCTCGTGTCATCCGCCGAATCCTCGACCAGACGCGCGAGATGCTCGAACCGGCCGAGCCGCTGGCCAGCTGAGCGGCCTCTCGATCGGCCATCTGCGCGCGAGGTGCATGGGCCGATCCCTCGGCGTAGCCTTCGACCGCGGGGCGTTTGCCACTCACGATGGCGGGTAAAGCCCAGCCACGACCACCCCAGACCACCGAGCAAGGACGAGCAACCATGAGCACTGACAATGACGGCAACGACCAGGAGAACTTGTTCAAGCGGCCCGTCCCCGACCCTCTGTACGCGCCGGATACCGAAGGCCCAACGGAACAGGGCGACACGGAACAAGACGCCGAAGCGATCGAGGTGGCTCGGGCCGCCGTGGAGGAGGCCAAGACAGAAGCGGTGATCAACCACTACCGCGTGTAGGTGTCAGACTCAGCGCCTCGACGTGTCCGATGGGGGTCAGGCGTCAGCGCCCAGCCAGGTACAGCAGTCGCGGGCGGCCTCGAAGACCGCCAGGACGGTGTCCTTGTCGAGGACGGTCGGCAGGCTGGCGAAGTACGAGACGAGGCGACGGCGGTTGACGACCGCGACGTCCCCGGACGTCTCTTTGATCGTCAGTGACGCCGCGTTCACGGGCACGACGAGGCCGAACGCCCTGATCGGCAGGTGTGACGCCTCCGCGAGGCGGGTCGTCGCACGCGCCGCCTCCCGGCGGGCGTTGCGGATGTAGAAGGTCTTCTCGCCGTTCACCATGAGCATGTCGCCGGCCACCCAGATCCGCGCGTCGCGGTGGTGCTTGGTGTTGATCGTGAAGACCCCGCCTGGGCCTACGACCAGATGGTCGATGTCGGTGCCCTTGGCGTTGACCGGGATCGAGTTGAGGAAGCCCCAGCGCGGGTCCGCAGCGGCGAGCTTGCGCAGCTCGTCGGCGACCAGCTGCTCCCCGACGGCTCCGACCTCCCAACGTGAGGCCTCCGGCACGAAGTCGGCGAAGCGCCGCCCCGACGAGCGACCGGCCGCCAGCTCGGCGACCTCCCGGCGCATGAGCGCCTCTCCGGCGCGGTTGGACAGCAGATCGGCGGATGCCTCGACAACCGTCCGTACAGGCGCGGCATAGCCTGCGGCCCGGCGCGGTTTCGCCGGGGTCTGCGGCTCGTCGGCTTCGAGGGGTGTCACCTGGCGCAGTACGGGACGTGCTGGAGCGCCGAGGCCATTGGCCTGCAGCCAGTCGCGCACGATGCGCTTGAGCTCAGGGGTCCGCTGCGGATCGAGGGCGTGGCCCTCGCCGGTGGTGAGATTCCACCAGCCCAGCTCGGCACCGGCCACGGTTCGGACGTACAGACGGTCGTGACCGAAGTTGCGCCAGCGCGTGACGCAGTCGCCCGGGGTCGAGGGCGCCGTGTGGACGAGGGCTTCCATAGCTCACGACTGTGACGACAGGGGCCGGAGAAGTCAGCCTGCGTGAGAGAAGTCACACGGCGCCAGGCGTGGGTTGGGGACGGTTCAGGTGAGGTGCGGCGCAGGCTATGAGAGTCATCTCATGGGCCGTGTCGCGCGGGGGCATCGTCGTTAGCGTTCACTACGAGGCGCGGGTCACACCGTTCCTCAAGGGGGGAATGGAATGGGGCTCTGCTCCCATGCTTCCGTCGGAGGCCGGTGTAGGTAAGCCACCGGTCGACCGCTTCGCCAGAGTTGGAGAGGTTCAGCTCCGGCCGGCGGATTCGGTCACCGCAAGACGGGCTCGAAGGCAGAGGTGGTCGCTTCGGCGACCAGGGTCGACCTCGACCGAACGAAGTCGGGAGTCGTCTCGCACACCGCGGATGGTGGTGAGGCAGACGGCCCCCGACTTCGTGTCTTTTCCGGCCAAAGGCCCGCTCCCGCGCCTTGGCGCAGCGACTGTCGGACGCCTCGCATAGTGTGTGCGACGTGGACGACGAGTACGACGAGCTCGACTTCTCAGACCAAGAAGGCCCGAGTCTCTTCGACGCGCCCCCAGAACCTCCCGCGGAACCGCTGATCGAGGCGGCCCAGCCGCAGCAGCCTGTCGACGTGGCGCCCCCTGCGAAGGCCGCGGCGAAACCAGCGAAGGCCGTGGCAAGCCCAGCAAGGGCTGTGGCAAGCCCAGCGCCGGCGTCGATCCCGGACGTGCCGGAACCGCCGCTGGCCCTGTACCGGCGATACCGTCCGGACACCTTCGCCGACGTCATCGGCCAGGAGCACGTGACGGAACCCCTCAAGCGCGCGTTGGAGAACAACCGCGTCAACCATGCGTACCTGTTCTCGGGCCCGCGTGGCTGCGGCAAGACGACGAGCGCGCGCATCCTGGCGAGGGCCCTCAACTGCGAGAAGGGGCCGACCTCGGAGCCGTGCGGCGAGTGCCAGTCGTGCCGCGATCTGGCGAGAGGTGGCACCGGCAGCATCGACGTGATCGAGATCGACGCGGCGTCCCATGGTGGCGTGGACGACGCGCGTGACCTGCGCGAGCGTGCGTTCTTCGCCCCGGTCCACAGCCGCTACAAGATCTACATCGTCGACGAGGCCCACATGGTCACGACGGCGGGCTTCAACGCGCTGCTCAAGCTCGTCGAGGAGCCGCCGCCCCACGTGAAGTTCATCTTCGCGACGACCGAGCCGGAGAAGGTCATCGGCACGATCCGGAGCCGTACCCACCACTACCCGTTCCGGCTGGTGCCACCGAGGGTGCTCGGCGACTACCTGCGCCGCCTGTGCGACGCGGAGGGCGTGGCGATCGAGTCGTCCGTGCTGCCGCTGGTCGTACGAGCGGGGGCAGGATCTGTACGAGATTCGCTGTCGGTCCTCGACCAGCTGCTCGGCGGTGCCGGGCCTGCGGGGGTCACGTACGACCAGTCGGTCGCTCTGCTCGGCTTCACCCCCGACGCGCTGCTCGACGAGATCGTCGATGCGTTCGCGGCCGGCGACGGTGCGGGCGTCTTCGCGACGATCGACAAGGTCATCGAGGTCGGCCAGGACCCGCGTCGGTTCGCCGAGGACCTGCTGCGGCGGTTGCGAGACCTGGTCATCGTCGCGTCAGTGCCCGACGCGGCGTCGAGCGGGCTCATCGACGTCGCGGCCGACCAGGCCGAGCGCCTCGCCGTACAGGCCGCCGGCATCGGGGCCGGCGAGCTCACCCGCGCGGCCGAGGTCATCGCCGAGGGCCTGGTGGCGATGCGCGGCACCACGGCGCCCCGGCTCCACCTCGAGCTGATGTGCGCGCGGGTGCTGCTGCCCGGTGCCGATGTCGACGGCCGCGGCATCCATGCGCGCCTCGACCGTCTCGAGCGCCGCCTCGGCATGCCGGACAGTGGGCCGGTTGTTGACGCGCCGGCGGCGCCGTGGGGTCGTGATGAGCAACGGTCAGCGGCCGTACCAGCCGAGAAGCCCGTGGCCTTAGCGACGGGGAAGCCTGCGGCCGTACCGACCGAGAAGCCAGCACCGCCTGAGGCTGTACGGAAGGGGCGGCGCACGTTCGACGAGCCGCCGCCCGAGGACGACTGGGCGCCACCGTCGGATCGCGATCAGGCGCTACCCCCGGATGCGGCCCCATCTCGGCCGGCCCTGCGGGTCGTACGGGATGAGCCGTCGCCCGCGTCCGTACCGCCTCCCTCGCCCCAGCCCGCTCCGGTGGAATCCGTACCCGCTCCGGTCACTCCGGTGGAGCCCGCACCGTCGGCCGTCCCGGCTGCCTCCGCTGCAGCCGGCACGTCCAAGCAGGGACCGGCGGCTACGGACGTGCGCAGGTTGTGGCCGGAGGTGCTCGAAGAGGTGAAGCGCCGTCGGCGGTTCACGTGGATGACGATCTCGCAGCACGCGCAGGTCACGGAGGTCTCCGACGGCACGCTTGTGCTGACGTTCGCGAACTCCGGTGCGCGTGACAGCTTCCTCCGGGGCGGGAGCGACGACGTACTGCGCGACGCGTTGGTCGAAGTCATGGGCGCAGACCTGACGATCTCCGCGGTGCTGGAGAGCGAGGGGCGCGGCGGTCCTGCCACGGTCGCGCCGGTAGCAGCTGCGACGGAGGCTGACTCGCCGGACTCTGCCGAAGAGCTCGAGCCGGCGGAGTCGGAAGCGGCGCCGGACGAGTGGCGCGCGGAGCCTGATGCGGTGGCCTCGTCCGCGCACACAGACCTGCTCGCCCGCGCGCGCGCCCAGGTGGCGACGCCCGCTGACCCGGCGAGCGACATGGGTGAGCGCGACGACCCTGATGTAGACGACACGGATGCCGAAAGCTTGCTGCGCGAGATGCTGCATGCTGAGGTCATCGACGACGAGTGAAAGGACGAGAGTGGAGAACTTCAACCTCAACGACCTGATGGCGCAGGCTGCAGCCATGCAGTCCCAGCTGCAGAGCGCCCAGGACAAGCTGGCGACGACCGAGCTGACCGGTACGGCTGGTGGCGGCCTCGTCACCGCGACCATCAAGGGCACCGGCGAGCTCGTAGGGCTCGTCATCAAGCCCGAGGCGTGCGACCCGGAGGACACCGAGACGCTCGCCGACCTCATCATCGCCGCGATGCGCGACGCGAACACGAAGGCCGCCGACGTGCAGCAGGCCTTCATGCCGCAGATGCCCGACCTGGGCTTCTGAGCGAGGGGACAGGTGTACGAAGGACCGGTTCAAGACCTGATCGACGAGCTTGCGGCTCTCCCCGGCATCGGGCCGAAGGGCGCGCAGCGGATCGCGTTCTGGCTGCTCGACCAGCCGGATGAGGATGTGTTCCGCCTCGCCGAGACGTTGACGCGCGCCAAGTCAGAGGTCCGCTTCTGCCAGGTCTGCTTCAACATCTCCTCCGACGACCTGTGCCGGGTGTGCCGCGATACGCGTCGCGACCAGACCAGCATCTGCGTGGTCGAGGAGTCGAAGGACGTCGTCGCCATCGAGCGAACCCGCGAGTTCCGTGGCCGCTACCACGTGCTCGGCGGGTCGATCAGCCCGATCGACAACCGCGGCCCCGGCGACCTGCGCATCCGCGAGCTCGTACTGCGCCTTGCCGACGGCACGGTCACCGAGGTCATCCTCGCCACCGACCCGAACCTCGAGGGGGAGGCGACCGCCACATACCTGTCCCGCCTCCTCATCCCGATGGGCGTCTCCGTGACCCGGCTGGCCTCGGGCCTGCCCGTGGGCGGCGACCTCGAGTACGCCGACGAGATCACCCTCGGCCGCGCCTTCGAGGGGCGCCGCCAGGT
>DAIPZP010000131.1:1213-5766 GCA_036782155.1 Propionibacteriaceae bacterium | reverse complement strand
GATGCCCGGGGCGCCGCTCACCTTTTCGGCCGACGACACGACGACCTGGCGACCCTGCGTACCGGAAACGAACTGGTTCACGGGGATCTGCAGCAGCTGGCCGGCCGTCACCGTCAACTCGACGTTGGGGTCCTTCAGCCACGGCGTGGCGTCGCTCTTGCCGGGGACGGTCACGAACGCGGACGCACTCAGACCGTCGGCATCGGTGATCGTGTAGCGGATCACCCGCAGCCGGTCGCCGATCGGCACCCGTAGCTGCCAACCGCTCGCGGTCGAGACCGCCACCGCGGGCAGGCCGCCTGCATCGGACGCCGGCACGGACAGGGTGAGGTCGCTGCGCAGCCCGTCGGGGTCGTAGTCGTTGGTCAGTACCGGGACATCGACGGTGTCGCGCTGGAAGACCTCCCGCGCATCGACGAGGTCGTCGAACGCCCTGGGCGCCTGCAGGGGCGCGTTGGGGTCGGCGGTGATGATGAGGTTCCCGACCGCCATGGCGCCGCGGGCGTCCTGGATCCGGTACGTGCCGAACCAGGTGCCTGCCTGGTCGGGCACGGTCACCTGGATGGCGGACGTGTCGACGACCTGCGCCGGCAGAGAGATCGTGACCGGGTCCTTGTCGGCGAGAGAGATCTTGTCGCCGTCGGGGTCCGAGTCGTTGGCCAGCGGCTGGATGTACACGGTCCGGCCCGGCCGGGTCGTGATGACGTCCTGGTTGGCGGTCGGTTCGGTGTTGCTGATGCCTGCCGGTACGACGCCGACGCGGATGTCGCCGGTCGCCTTCGCGCCGTACGCGTCGACGACCGTGTACGTGAAGGTGTCGGTGCCGGCCATCTTCGCGAACGCCTCGTACTCGAGGTACGTCGCACCGACGCTCAGGATGCGCCCGAGCTTGGGACCGCTGCCGAGGCCGACGAGCCGTACGGAGTCACCGTTGGGGTCGATGTTCTGCAGCGGGATCTCGATGCGCTGCGTGGTGCCGGCGAGAACGCGTCCGGTGACGAGCTGCGGAATCGGTGGCTGGTTGACGATGTCGGGCGAGATGACGTTGAACCGGACCTGCGTCGACGACGTACGGCCGAGGCTGTCCTTCACCTTGTAGGTCGCCGTCACACGTCCGGGCACGGCCGGCGCCTCGAACCGGATCTTGTTCCCGTCGACCCACGCGCCGCCCGGGTTGTCATACAGCGTCGGATCGAGGGTCAGGTCGAGGCCTACCGGCGAGTAGTCGTTGTTCAGCGGGCTCACCGTGACGGCGTCGCCGACACGGACGTTGACGTCGTCGGGCACCGCCACGGGCCGTACCTCACCGATGGGGTTCGACGGGATGACGACGATCGTGCCCGGCACCGCGGCGTGGTATCCGTCGCTGACGTAGTACGTCATCGTGGTCGGCGTGTCCTTGGCCGTGACCTCCGAGATCGTCATGAGGTGCCGGTCGCGCATGATGACGTTGAGGCCATTGCTCGTGACCGACTGGACCACGAGCACGTCGCCGTCGGGGTCCTCGTCGTTGAGCAGCGGGTCGAGCGTCACCGAGCCGCCATGGGTGAGCAGCACCACGTCGCGGGTCGTGATCGGCGGACGGTTCGCCGCCGCCTTGTCCACGACGTCGATGCGGACCAGGCCGAACGACGTCCGGCCGTTCGTCACCGTGTAGCCGACGTAGTACGTACCGGCTGCGGACGCCTTGAACCTGAACGTCTTGGCGGAGTAGTCCACGGTGAACTTCGTGGGCTGGGGCGATGGGGAGCCGACCGAGGCGAGCGCGAGGTTCACGCCCTGGTCGTTGTCCAGCGGCGAGACCTCGATCTCCTGGTTGGTCATCGCCGTGGCGTAGTCGCCGTTCGCGACAGGCGTCACCTCTTGCGGCTTCCGCACGTCGATGACGAGCACTCCCGACGACGTGGCGGAACCGTCGGACACGGTGACGTTGATCGTCTTGAGCCCGATGACCTTGCCCACATCGGTGAACGTGATCGTGCCGTCGGGTGTGAACGACACCTCGTCGTTGCCCTCGGCGAGCGTGGCGCTGGTGAGGACCATGTCGTCGCCGTCGGGGTCGCGCCAGCGCAGCAGCTCACGGATCTGGGTCTGCTGGCCGGAGGCCACGATCACGGAGTCCTTGGAGTACAGCACGGGCGGCTGGTTCGCGGCAGCCTGGTCGGCCGACTCGATCGAAAGCGTGACGTGGGCCGGCTGCGAGTAGCCGCCGCGACCGTCAGTGATCGTGTACGAGAAGGTCCTGGTGCCCGTGGCGTTCGCTGCGACGACCGCCTGGAGACCGGCCCCTCCTCGTACGAGCTGGAGGGTCACGCCCTCCCCGGTGGTCGGCGTGTCGACCACGGTGATGATGTCGCCGTCGGGGTCGGAGTCGTTGTCGAGGATCGGCAGGATCGTGGATCGCCCCGCACGTACGGTCAGGGAGTCGTCGCGAGCGACCGGCGGACGGTTGGCGCCCGTACGATCCGGGTTGACCTTGGTCGCCTCATTGCTCGGGGTGTCCTTCTTCGCCGCGGCCTCGGCCGGGGTCACCTTCGACCAGTCGCTGATGCGGCGCATCCCATCGGTGACCAGCCAGATGTCGCCAGCCTTCACGTCGTTGAGGATGACGTTGTTCCCGTTGACCCAGAGCGTGAGATCGGCGTTGGTCCCCAGGTTCGGGATGTCGGAGATCTGGGGCGACGTGCCGGGGCATATCGTCGCGACCTTCGACCCGACCACGCCGTACAGGCAGCCGTTCGCCGACACCGGCGCCTCGACCGCGCCCTCGGGCATCGCGCCGGACAGGGAGACAAGAGCCTTGCGCGTGACGCCGACGATGCCCGTGGGCGTCGCGACCACTGCTCCCAGGTTGCCGCTCTCCAGGGTGAGCGCCGGTACGGGCTGAGCCAGCTGGGCGCGAGATCCCATCGGCATCTCGATCGCCTTGTCGGCCCCTTCGAACCACACCAGCTGCTTCGTACGATCGAGCACGACCGCCTTGTCGCCCACCGCGCTGAGCTGCACGTTCGCCACACTGGCGTCGAGCTGCATGGGTACGGACGAGATGGTCTTGACGCCGTTGACGTACCGCACGATCTGCGAGTCGACGAGGGAGAGGCCGATGAGGTTGCCGCTCGTGGTGACCGTCACGAGGGCGTTCTCACCCAGGTCGAGCAGCGCTTTCTCCTTGTTGAAGTCGCGCTGCAGCATCGACGCCGCGTCGCCGAACCACACAGATCCGTTGAGTCGGCTGATCACGGCGATCTTCCCGGCGTTGAGCACGAGATCGCCGCTGGACGGGAGGCTGACGGCCGCGCCGAGCTCGCCTGTGGACGGGTCGAAGGACTGGATCTGGTTCGACGACTCGCCCTTGACGACGACCGTACGGCCCTCTTGCAGCACGCTGAAGGACTGGTCCGCGATGCTGACAGCGCTGGACAGGTCCTTGATCTGGGTGTTCACCGTGCCGAGCAGGCCGGCGGACTGGTTGATCCCGAAGATGGCGCCGTCCTGGAGACGGACGTCGGCGACGCGAAGGCCGGGAGCCAGGAAGGCGGAGGCAACGAGGCCGACGGCGACCACCATGACGAGGAATCCCGTCCAGTGCCGCCTCAGAACCTCAGGCACGCGTGTACGCGCCCCACGCACCGCCACTCGTGCTCTCCCTCCCCGAACGCGTGCCCTGCAACGCGTCCGCCTCAGTGTCGCAGGCGAGAAGTTCAGGAGCCACCCGTCCTCATCTTGGCAACGGCTATGCCGGGAGGCCCACCGTGATGACGCCACCGTCACCCAGATCGAGGATCGTGCCGGGCTCGACCGTCACCGGAGTACCCGGCATCATGCGTACGGGCGCCTGGCCGGGACGGACCAACATCGTGCCGTTGGTCGAGTGCAGATCTGTCGCGACGATGTCCCAGTCCCTCACCGCCACCTTGAGGTGGGTACGGCTGATGTCGCTGTTGCGGCTCGGTATGGGCAGGAGGATCGGGTTGCCATCGCCCGCCTGGGCCGCCGGAGCGCGCCCGATCAGCACCGTGTCGGTGAGCTCGATGCGTGCGCCACCGGCGGTGATCAGCTGGGCCATCACCGGCCTCTGCACGAGACGCGGGTTGGCGTTGTCGACGGGCTGGCCGCACCTGCGGCACCGCGGCGAACCGGGCGGGTTCGGGTGGCCGAACGAGCACACAACGGCCAGCACCAGGTTGTCGCTCCCCTGCCGCGGGGCGGCGGGTTTGTGCGTCATGGCGATACCGGTCGAGAAGACCGTGCCGTCGGAGTCGGCGCTGTCCGCCGAGACGGGCAGGCCCGGCTCGGAAGGAGCGCCAGGACCCTGAGGCGGCGGCGCCGCCGGAGCGTACGCGGCGGGAGGCGGTACGGGCGAGGTCATCGCAGCGCCGTTCGGCGACATCGGGCCGCCGTACTGGGGGCTCGGCGGGTAGGTCGGCTGCTGGGGCAGCCCGTACTGGCCGGGCTGGCCCTGCATGGGCTGGCCGGGGAAGGGCTGACCGGGGAACGGCTGTCCGGGGTACGCCTGACCGGGGTAGCTCAGAGCCTGCGGCGGTGCGTACGGG
>DAIPZP010000131.1:0-1113 GCA_036782155.1 Propionibacteriaceae bacterium | reverse complement strand
TTGAGGCTGCGCGTACGCAGCCTGCTGAGGCTGGTTCCAGCCGGGGAAGCCTTCAGCCTGCGGCGCCTCGGGGGCTGCAACCTCGAGGGCTACGGACTCCGCGGGTGCGTCCGCTGGCTCCGACTCGAGGTCCAGGCCGCTCTGCTGGGCATCGGGGATGCCGTCTCCGTCCTCGTCGACGAACAGGTCGACCGGGACGACAGACTCCTGGTCCCGGATGCCCCAGGCATCGCCGTCCGGGTGTCCGGCAGGAGCAGGTGAGACCGGCCAGGTGGGCTCGACGGGCGCGGAGATCTCGTGGAAACTCTCATCTTCGGGCTGGTGGTCGGCGATATCGATCGGCAAGGACTGCTCGGCGACGAACTGCTCGGCGTCCTCGGCGGGCAGGACTTCGTCCTGGTCGGCGGGTTCCGGTACCTCGGGAAGCGCAGCCTCTTCCGCGTGGAGCTCGAGCGGCGCGACGTCCTCCGCGGCAGGCTCCTCGTCAGCGGGCTCGGGTTCGGGTTCCTCGTCAGCCGGCTCGGGCGCGGACTCCTCGTCAGCCGATTCGGGAGCGGGCACCGCGACAACTGCGGCGGACACGATCGGCGCATCGTGCGCATCCTCGGCCGCTGGCTCTTCGGTGGCCTCGACCTCGGCCTCGGCGGCGACCGTCGGAAGGACCAGCTGGACCTTCTGAGTGGCGTCGATGGTGATGGAGGCCGCGAGAACGACACCGACGGCCAAAGGGAGCTGCAGTACGGGCTCAGCGTCGAGCTCGTCCATGTCGACGCGCACCTGCCGTACCGACTGGAGCCCCACCTCGTTCCACGTGTGGAACCCCTCGCCCTGCGCGACGACGTCACCGGTCTCCGCGTCGACGGCGCGAAGCCCACCCCGAATCAGGGAGTGCATCCCGTCCTCGGCCCAGAAGAAGGCGGCGAAGTGGGGCATGAGGTCGAGGCGGAAGGCGCTGAACTTCTGGGCGAGGTCGGCGATGTCTGCCGCCGACACCACGTCCTGCCACAGGTCGCTCAACAGGCCGGACATGTGGGCCGGCGCAGGTTGCATGATCACGACAGATGTCGGGCCTGCGAGGACCACCCAACGGCCGGGTACGTACGTTGCCCGCCA
>DAIPZP010000130.1:2719-5783 GCA_036782155.1 Propionibacteriaceae bacterium | reverse complement strand
GACACCCGCCGGAATCCCGGACGGATGATGAGGAACGCGACGATCGTGATGGCGAGCAGCAGCAGGAGCGAGCCCAGCGTCAACATCGAGGCAGAAGCGAAGTAGCTCATCGCAGCCACTCCTGGTTCCCGCCGAACACGCGCGGGGAGAGCACGATGCCCAGCTCCTCGAAGCGGTCGGCGAACTTGGGACGTACGCCCGTGGCGACCGGGCGGCCGAGGAACTTGCCGTTGGCATCGAGGCCGGCCGAGTAGTCGAACAGGAAGATGTCCTGCAAGGTGACGGTCTGACCCTCCATGCCGTGGACCTCGGTGACGGCCACGACGCGCCGGGTGCCGTCGCGCAGACGCGTGATCTGCACGATGAGATCGACCGCGGACGTGATCTGCTCACGGATGGCCCGCAGCGGCAGGTCCATGCCCGCCATGAGGACCAGCGTCTCGAGTCGAGCAATGGCGTCGCGGGGAGCGTTCGCGTGGACCGTGGACAGCGAGCCGTCGTGGCCGGTGTTCATCGCCTGCAGCATGTCGAGCGCCTCGGCGCCACGACACTCGCCAACGACGATGCGGTCGGGGCGCATACGCAAGGAGTTCTTCACGAGGTCGCGAATCGTGACCTCTCCGCGTCCTTCGACGTTTGCCGGCCTCGACTCCAGGCGGACCAGGTGGTCCTGCTGGAGCTGAAGCTCGACCGCGTCCTCGATCGTGATGATGCGCTCGTTGCTCGGGATGAAGCTCGACAACACATTCAGCAGCGTCGTCTTGCCCGTACCCGTACCTCCGGACACCAGGATGTTCAGTCGGGCCTGGACGCACGCTCGGAGAAGGTCCGCCATGTCCGGCGTCATCGTGCCGAAGCCGATCAGGTCGTTGACGCCCAGCGCGTCCCTGCTGAACTTACGGATGGTCAGCGTGGAGCCGCTGACCGCCAGCGGCGGGATGATGGCGTTGACGCGGGAACCGTCCATGAGTCGCGCGTCGACCAGCGGCGACGACTCGTCGATGCGGCGGCCGACCTTGCTGACGATGCGGTCGATGACCCGCCGCAGGTGCGCTTCGTCGTCGAACGTCACCGGGCTTCGCGTCAGCTTGCCCTTCTGCTCGACGTAGATGGTGTCCGCCCCGTTGACCATGATCTCGGTGATCGTGTCGTCATTGAGGAGAGCCTCCAGGGGACCCAGACCGAGAACGTCGTCCTCGACCTCGCGGATAATGCGGCGTCGCTCCTCGGAGGTGAGAGGAGTCGAGGATTCCTCGATGATCGAGTTGAGCTCCTGGCGGACGAGGCCACTGATCAGCTCCTCGTCGAGTGCGCCCTCGTTGAGGCGGGAACCGATCCGCTCGAACAGCTGGGCGGTCGCCTGCTCCTTGAGCTTGCCGACCGGATCCAGAGCCTGAGCGGGCGGGGGAACGGGGTGGCCGCGCTGGCCAAGGCCAGAAGCTGCTACCGCGGAGACTGGGGCAGCGGGCAGTGGGGGGAAGGCGCCCACCTCTGCCGCCCGCGTCGCGAGAGACGCGGGTGCGGCATCGGCGGCGGGGTAGGTGGCCGGGGAGAAGGGATCCATCGGCTCCCCACCCTCGGCGCGACGAGCGCCGAGACGTTCTGACAGCTTCATACTGACTTCTCCACTCTCACGCCCCGGCGACCGGTGAAGCCGCTCAGGGTCTCCGTGGTACGGCCTGTGATGCGGTCGACGAGCAGGTTCAGCTGCTTGGTGATCGGGTCGCGCCCGTTCACCTGGAGCAGTGGCATTCCCTGGTTCGTCGACTGGGGAAGCATTCGCGACTGGTTGAGCACGATGTCGACCTCTTCGCCGATCGTGGACTGCACGTCCTTGATCGTGAGGCCACGGCTCGACTCGAAGAAGTTGACCACGACATGTCGCGCTTCGGGCAGCATGTCGAGGTCGCCCAGCGTCTCGAGCTCCTTGCGGAGACCCCGAACGCCAGGCACATCCAGGGTGGTCACCAGGACCATCTCGTTGGCCCTGTCGAGCACCGCGAGTGTGTGCTCCGACAAGCCCGGAGCGGTGTCGACGACGACGTACTGGAACTCCTTCACAAGCATCGTGAGCAGGTTCGCGATGTCCTTGGGGGTCACCGTGTCGGCCGCGACCGGCGAATCCGACCCAGGCACCACGTACAGGCCCGTCTCGTGCCGGGTGAGCAGGGACTTCAGCGTGAGCATGTCCCCGGTCATCGCGCCTTGGATAGTGTCCGGCAGAGAGAACTCCGGTTCTAGGTTCAGCGCGCTCGCGCAGTCACCGAAGTGGATGTCGAGGTCGACGAGCACGATCTGCTGGGGGTAACGCTTCGCGAGCCCCACGGCCAGGTTGGTCGCGACGGTCGTCTTGCCGACGCCGCCTTTGGGAGACGCGACCGCGATGACCCGGCCGTCCGGCTTGGCGATCAAGGGCGCAGTCTGCGCAACCGCGACGGATGCGGCACGCATGGCCAGGAAGTGTGCGGCACGTTCCAGAGCCTTGCGGATGTCGGCGACGTCGCCCTCGGCGGCAACCAGGTCCTTGACGCCGGCACGGAGCGCGGGCAGTGCCAAGGGTTCGACGTTCGTGGCGGCGAGGATGACGACGCACGGGTACGACTGGTCGAGGTCGCGAGCGAGCTCGATGGCGCCATTGGCGTCAATGTCGGCATCCAGCACGATGATGTCGGGAGTGGGCGCGCCCCGAAGACCGGCGTAGAGCTCCGAAGCGGTACTGGGGAGAGGATTGGGTGACAGCAGGAGGAACGAGCCTCCCGTTGCGTAGCCGATCCGCTCCGTCAGGCCAGCAGACTGGCTGACGAGAACGACTCGGCTCATCGCAGGACGACCTTGCCGTTCGTGTATTGCGAGCTGGAGTCGTCGGTGTCCTTGTTCTCGACCGTCAGCAACAGCGGGCCGGCCGACTGTGCCCAGGTGAGCTTCTCGATGTCGGACGTGCTGAGCGCCACGGTGATCATGACGGAGCCGGCGGGCAGCGGGCTCGACCCGGACCCTTCGGCCGCCGGCACGGTGCCACCCTGGACGCGCGTGACGAGCACCTTGTTCATGATCTGCTTGGTGA
>DAIPZP010000130.1:0-2619 GCA_036782155.1 Propionibacteriaceae bacterium | reverse complement strand
CTGGATCTCGGCGAGGTCGGAGACGGCCTGGCCCGGTACGGCCATGGCCGGGACCTTGGTCAGCTGGATGTTGGTGCCGAGGTTCTCGGCAAGGGTCCCCTTGGTGATGGGGTTGACGACGACGTAGACATCCTTCGCCTCCACGCCGTGGAGTGCCCGCACGTCCGCGTTCCGGACGTACAAGAAGATGCTGACGAATGCCCCAAGGGCAAGTGCGGCTGCGATGAAGGCGGCCACCAGACGACGGTTCATGATGGGTGTCTTTCTCACGGGTGAACGACGTAGTGCGAACCGGTTGCCGATCGGGGCATCAGGCCCCGGCTGCGGCGGGAAGTTCAGGGGGTGTAGAAGGCCCAACGCCGGCTGGCCGCTGCGGGGCGGCCAGCCGGCATCGAAGCGATGTGAGCTGAGCTCAGGCTGCGGGCGCCATGGCGTTGACGATCTTCTGGAACTCGCCCTGGATTGTGGTGCCCAAGGTGGTCACCACGGTGATGAGGACGGCCGCGATGAGGGCGACGAGCAGGCCGTACTCAACGGCGGTGGCGCCCTTGGTGGCCTTGCCGAGGCGCTGCTGCGCGACGAAGACGAGCGTGGTGAGGTAAGCGGAAATGGCGTTCATGTAGGGAGTCCCTTCTCTACAGTCACAGGGCCGGAACGCTCTGTGATGTCCCCCGGCTCCTTCCCCACGGAAGGGCCACGAGAACTATGACCCGGGGCTCAACGAGAGGGCAATGAACGTGAGAGTTCCGTCATGAAGGACTTCGCCACCGACCTTGAATATGGCGCTGACCAGGGATTATGCCGAACACATCGGCCTAGACCAGGAGTGAGCTTCGTGAGTAATGTCACATCTTCAGCGACGGGCCGCGAAATGCCAGTACATCCCTCAGATGTTTCTCGGCAACGTCCGCTACCTCGGTCATCGAGGGAGGCCGCTCCAGCTCGGCCCCGAGAGAGGTCACGCCGGCATCCTCGATGCCGCAGGGGATGATCCGGTCGAACGCGGCAAGGTCCGGGGAGACGTTGAGCGCGAAGCCGTGCTGGGTCGTCTTGCGGCTCACACGGATGCCGATGGCGACGACCTTGCGCTCCGGCCTGTCACCCGAGGCAGGGAGCCAGACACCCGAACGGCCTGGTACACGCATGGCAGCCAGGCCGTAGTCGGAGACGGTACGGATGAGCGCCTCCTCCAGGCGGCGTACGTAGTCGACCACGTACACCCCATCCGGAAGCGTCACGATGGGGTAGCCGACGAGCTGTCCGGGGCCGTGCCAGGTGATCTTGCCGCCCCGGTCGACGTCGACCACCGGCGTCCCGTCCTGAGGGCGTTCCGCAGGCTCGGTCCGACGCCCGGCGGTGTACACGTCGGCGTGCTCCAGGAGCAGCACAGTGGCAGGACGTATGCCGTCAGCTACTTCGGCGTGGATCCGTCGCTGCTCGTCCCACGCCCACTGGTAGTCGATGAGGCGCGGTGGCGTCTCATCGAATCCCAGGCGTACGAACTCAAGATCACTGCTCCACGCCCCGACCCCTGGCAAGCGGTCACGCCCCGAGCTCAGCGGTGAAGTCACCAGCCTCGAGGCGAGCCTTGACGGAGCTCAGGAACCGCGCGGCCTCGGCGCCGTCGACCAGCCTGTGGTCGTACGACAGCGACAGGTACATCATGTCGCGGACCGCGATGATCTCTCCAAGCTCGCCGTCGTCGATCACCATCGGCCGCTTGACCAGCGCACCGGTGCCGAGGATCGCGACCTGAGGCTGGTTGATGATCGGCGTGTCGAAGAGCGTGCCCGCGGAGCCGTAGTTCGTGATGGTGAACGTGCCGCCAGTCAGTTCGTCAGGGGTGACCTGGCTGGTACGGGTCCGGGCCGCCAGGTCGACGATCTTCTTCGCCAGGCCTGCGACGCTGAGGTCGCCCGCGTCCTTGATGACCGGGACCAGGAGGCCCTTGGGCGTGTCGACCGCGATCCCGACGTGCTCGGCATTGGGGTACGTGATCGTGCCGGCCTCGGTGTCGATCGTCGCGTTGACCTTCGGGAACTGCTTGAGCGCCTCGATGGCGGCCTTCGTGATGAACGGGAGGTACGACAGTGACGCGCCCTCGCGAGCCTTGAAGTCGTCCTTGTACTTCGCGCGCAGCTTCGACACGGAGGTGAGGTCGACCTCGACCGTGGCGGTGAGCTGAGCCGACACCTGCAGCGACTCCACCATGCGGCGGGCGATGGTGGCGCGGAGCCTGGAGATCTTCTCCGTGGACCCACGCTGGCTGGCCACAGGGGTCGCCGGTGCGACCGCGGCCGGGGCCTGAGGAGCAGGAGCCGGTGCGGCCGGCTGGGGAGCCTGCTTCGCGTCGATGACGTCCTGCTTGCGGATCCGGCCACCGACACCGGTCCCGGTGACCGTGGCGAGATCGACAGCGTGCTGCGCGGCGAGCTTGCGGACGAGCGGCGTCACGTACGAGTCGACGACTTCTGCATCGCTGGCGCGTCGCGGAGCGACCACGTTCGCGGCCTGCGGGGCTGGCGCTTGTACCGCGTGCGCGGGAGCCGAAGCGGGAGCTGCGGCTGGGGCCGGCGCCTCAACAGGCGCGGGAGCTGCGGGCGGCGCAGGGTCAGGCTC
>DAIPZP010000129.1:0-5802 GCA_036782155.1 Propionibacteriaceae bacterium | reverse complement strand
GAGGACCAGGGGTTCGCGCGTCGGGCGCTCGCCGTGCTGGGCGGTTCGTCCGAGCTGGGCCGTGAGCTCGTGCGGCGGCCTCAGGATCTCGACGGGCTGGCTGCCGCTCCCGTGCGGCGGCCCGCGTCCGAGATCTCGGCGGATCTGCTGGTGGCCGTGGGGGGCGATCCGCAGGAGGCGGCGCCGGTGGCGAGAGCCGCCAGGGCGACGGACGAGCTGCGGTACGCGTACCGGCGAGAGCTGATCCGCATCGCCGCGCGCGACCTCACCTCCGAGGATCCACGGGCCCTGCTCGACGACATCGCCGGCGAGCTGGCCGACCTCGCCGACGCGGCGCTGCAGGCCGCGGTCGCCATCGCTCGCAGCAGCGTCGCTGGCCACGACCGGGTCCGCTTCGCGGTGCTGGCTCTGGGGAAGACCGGCGCGCAGGAGCTCAACTACATCTCCGACGTCGACGTCCTGTACGTGGCGGAGCCGGCGCTCGACTCCTCCGGCCAGCCCGTCTGCACGCCGGGCGAGGCGGTCGACATCGGTACGCGGCTGGCTGCCGCCGCGACCCGCGCCTGTGCCGACAACACCAGCGCGGGGTCGTTGTGGGCGGTCGACGCCGCTCTCCGGCCGGAGGGCAAAGCGGGCCCGTTGGTACGGACGCTCGCCAGCATGAAGGCCTACTACGAGAAGTGGGCGAAGAACTGGGAGTTCCAGGCGATGCTCAAGGCCCGGCCCATGGCCGGCGACCTGGCGCTGGGCCAGGAGTTCTGCGACCTCATCGAGCCGCTCGTCTGGGCCGTGGGGGAGCGCGAGGGGTTCGTCCCCGAGACGCAGGCGATGCGTGCGCGGGTGATCTCGCTGATCCCCGCGAAGGAGGCCGATCGCGAGATCAAGCTGGGCGCGGGAGGTCTCCGCGACACCGAGTTCACCGTGCAGCTGTTGCAGCTGGTCCACGGCAGGGCGGACGAGCGGCTGCGAATCCGCGCCACGCTGCCGGCTCTGGATGCGCTGGTCGATCATGGCTACGTAGGGCGTGAGGACGGCGCCAAGCTGGCCGAGGCCTACCGCTACCAGCGGCTCCTCGAGCACCGGGCCCAGCTGCACAAGATGCGGCGCACCCATCTGATCCCCGATGACGAGGCCGGCTTGCGGCGGCTGGCCCGGGCCACCGGGCGGTCCGAGCCGAACCAGGTGGTCGAGGACTGGCGAGCCAGCACGCGTACGGTCACGCGTCTCCATCTGCGCGTGTTCTACTCGCCGCTGCTCGAGGCCGTGGCACGTATCCCGTCCGAGGCCGTACGGCTCACGACCGATGCGGCCAAGACCCGGCTCACCGCGCTGGGGTACGCCGACGCCGAGGCGGCCCTTCGTCACATCGCGGCGCTGTCGGCCGGCATGTCCCGCCCCGCCGAGATCCAGCGTCAGCTCCTGCCGGCCATGCTCGGCTGGTTCGCCGCGGGTCCGAACCCGGATGCCGGTCTGCTCGCGTTCCGCCAGGTGTCGGAAGCCCTCGGCGAGACACCCTGGTACCTGCGCGCCCTGCGCGACGAGAGCGCGATGGCCGAACGCGTGGCCTTGATCCTGTCGACGTCCCGGCTCGCCGTGACGCTGCTGCGACGCGTGCCGCAGCAGGTGGAACTGCTGAGCAGCGACGAGCTGATCGTGCCGAGGAACCTCGACGAGATCCGCGAGGCGATGACCGCCGCGGCCTCACGGCACCGCGAGACCGAAGCGGCGGTCGAGGCGATCCAGGCGATCCGGCGACGCGAGCTGCTGCGGCTGGCCATGGCGGATCTGCTCGGGCACGCCTCCCGAGAGGTCGTGGGCAGGGGCCTTACGGACATCGTCGACGGCACTGTCGGCACGGTGCTGGAGGTCGCCCGACGCGAGGTCGCCGATGCGCCCGAGATCGCGGTGATCGCGTGTGGCAGCTGGGGGGCGAGCGAGATGTCGTACTCGTCGGACGCCGACGGCATGTTCGTCGTCGACGACACCGACGATCCCGAACGGATGAAGCGCGCGATCGCGATCGTGTCCCGGCTGCGCGCCCTGCTGAAGCTGGGCGGCGAGGACGCTGCGTTGAGGTTCGACGCCGATCTGCGGCCGGAGGGCAAGGAAGGCCCGCTGGTGCGCACCCTGTCCGCTTACCGCAGGTACTACGGACGGTGGTCGGCGACATGGGAAGCGCAGGCTCTCCTGCGCGCCGATGCCGGCACGGGTGACGAGGAGCTCGGTCGTCGTTTCGTCGAGATCGTCGACCCCATCCGCTATCCGAGCGGAGGCGTGACGACGCAGCAGGTGCACGAGATCCGGCGGCTCAAGGCGAGGGTGGAGACCGAGCGGATGCCTCGGGGCGTCGACCCGAAGCGCCACGTCAAGCTGGGTCCGGGCGGGTTGTCGGACGTCGAGTGGACCGTCCAGCTGTTGCAGCTGCAGCACGCTCACGAGTTTCCGTCGATGCGGACGCCTCGCACGATGGAGGCGTTGCGCGCGGCCGCGACTGCTGGACTGCTGGAGGAGAGCGATGCCGCCGCGCTCGAGGCGGCGTGGGAGTTCGCCGGCCGCATCCGCAACACCGCCATGCTCGTACGTGGCAAGGCGTCCGACACGATTCCCACCGATGCCCGGGAGACGGCGCAGGTCGCGCAGGCGCTCGGCTACGGCCGAGGGGGTGCGTCGCATCTGCTCGACGACTGGGGACGTACGGCGAGGCACGCCCGCAACGTCGTCAACAGGCTTTTCTACGGCATCCAGGACGACTGACGCAGCAACGCAAACGGCCGACAAGGACTTGCGTTACAGCATGAGTGAAGTCCGGACGCCTCCGGCCACGATCGGCGTGCCGTCGGGTACAGCGCGTGCGCCGATGTCGCGCAGCCGTAGGTAGAGGTGCTCCGGCGGTGGGTTGTGATGGCTCAGGTGGATGGCGACGACATCGGTCGACGGCCCCGCGCACCCCCACTCGCGGAGCTGGCCGAGGGCGAGAGCGAACGTCGCGAGGTTGTGGTGACCGCCAGTGGTGTCGGCGGAGTCGCCGAACGTCTCCTCGAGGAGTACGAGGTCGAGCGTGGTGCCGGCCAGCATCTGCCGGACCCCCGGCGCCCAAGGGCCTGTGTCGGTACCCCACAGCACGGTCGCGTCCGGGCCGGCGATCGCGTACAGGCACGCTTCCCCGTGCGCCTCGTGGGCCGCGGGCAGCGCACGGACGCGGTAGGGGCCGAGCACGACGTCACGCCCGGCGGTGATCGTGACGAAGTCGACGCCGGGGCCCCGGATCCACTGCTTGCAGGCGTCGATGACGGGCTTCGGCCCGACGACCGTGAGCGGCTCCGTCGTGACCCACGACCTGTACATGAGGAACGCGGGGTCGAGGTGGTCGGGATGGACGTGGCTGACGAGTACGTAGCGCACGCCCGCGAGCGAGATGTTCTGCCGCATCGCCTGGCGGGGCGCCTCGGCGCCGGGATCGACGAGGAGGACGCGATCGATGAGCGCCGACGTCTGTGCACGGACGATGCCGGCCTCGACCAGCGACGTACAGCAGGGCTTCGCGCACCAGGGGTTCGGCCAGCCGTCGGACGACCCCGTACCGAGCATCAGGACTTCCATGGCGCCGACGCTAGCCCCTCGTCAGGGCTCCGGCACGTGAGGCAGCGGCTCGACCGGCCGACGGGACGTCCACACGACCCCGAGCTGCGCCACGATGACCGCGGCGAGCATCAGCCCGGCACCGAGGAGGGCCCGTAGGTCCATGTGCTCGTGCAGCACCAGGGCGCCACCGATCGCGGCGAACACCGCCTCGAGCGCCATGATCAGCGCCGCGTGGCTGGCCGGCGCGTCGCGCTGGCCGACGACCTGCAGCGTGAACCCGACGCCCGTCGAGAGGAAGGCGGCGTACGCGAGCGGGCCGAGCGTCTGGGCCACCCCGCTCAGCGGCGTCGGTTCGAAGGCGACGGCGAAGACGAGACTGATCACCGCGCACGTGGCGAACTGCACGACGCACAAGCGGAAGGGGTCGAGCGCGCCGAGCCGCTCCAGCGCGAGGATGTGGCCGGTCCAGAAGACGGCGCAGCCGAGGACGAGCAGGTCACCGACGTTCACGTGGAAGCCGTCCCGCACGCTCAGCAGGTACAGCCCGCACAGTCCCAGCACCACACCGAGCCACGTCCAGCGGCCCGCCCGCTGCCGGAAGAACAGCCAGCCGGCTACGGGGATGAAGACCATGTACAGGCCGGTGATGAAGCCGGCGTTCCCAGCCGTCGTCGTCTCCAGGCCGGCCTGCTGCAGCAGCGAGCCGCCGCTCAGCGCGACTCCGACGCCAAGGCCCGGCAGCAGCACCTGGCGCCAGCGGGCCGCACGCTCCGTACGGGTCCGGCGCGCGGACCGATCGAACACCGCGACGACGACGAGCAGCACCAGCGCTCCGAGCGCGTGCCGCACGCCGGTGAACGACGCGAAGGCCATGTGTTCGGCCCCGAACCGCTGGGCAACGAACGCCGAACCCCAGATCATCGCCGCGATGAGCAGGAGCAGGCTGCCGCGCCACGACCGGGAACTCGACATCACGTCGGAGAGCCTAGGGGTCGGCTGAGCGCCAGGGGACCCAGCACCCGTAGAGTGGAGGCGATGAGCGCCACGACTGTCGAGAACCTCTCCGGTTGGGGGCGGACCGCCCCCACACTTGCCCATGTCCTCCGACCGGCCGCACCCGAGATCGTCATCGACGCGGTCACCACCGCGGCCGCGGCGACGTCCGGCCCGCTGGCGAGAGGAGTCGTCCCCCGAGGGCTCGGTCGCAGCTACGGTGACATCGCTCAGAACGCCGGCGGCCTCGTCATCGACATGACGAGCCTCGACCGTGTGTACGGGGTCAACGCCGCCACCGCGACGGTCGACGTCGATGCCGGCGTCTCACTGGACGCCCTGCTGCGTGTCGTCCTTCCACACGGTCTGTGGATCCCGGTACTTCCCGGCACGCGTCAGGTGACCGTCGGCGGAGCGATCGCGTGCGACGTCCACGGCAAGAACCACCACAGTTCCGGCAGCTTCGGCAACCACGTGGAGGCGATGCAGCTGCTCATCGCCGACGGCCGTGTCTTGGACCTCGCCCCCGAGGGCACCCCCGACGATCCGGACGCCTCGATCTTCTGGGCGACGATCGGCGGAGCGGGCCTGACGGGCATCATCCTGCGGGCCACGTTGGGCCTCGACCGGGTCGAGACCGCGTACTTCGTCGCGGACGGCCTCATCACGCACTCCCTCGAGGAGACCATCGCGGCGCATACCGATGGTTCCGAGGCGCGCTACCCGTACAGCTCGGCCTGGTTCGACGCGATCTCCGCGCCGCCGACGCTGGGCCGCGCCGCGATCTCGCGGGGCGCGATCGCGACGCTGGACCAGCTGCCCCCGAAGCTGGCCAAGGATCCGCTGCGGTTCGACGCGGAACCCCTCGTGACGCTGCCCGACGTGTTCCCGAACGGGCTGGCGAACAAGCTGACGTTCTCGACGCTCGGGAGCATCTGGTACGCGAAGAGCGGCAACTACACGAACAAGGTGCAGAGCCTCACCGGCTTCTACCACCCGCTGGACCTCATCGGCGAGTGGAACAGGGCGTACGGGTCGGACGGGTTCCTCCAGTACCAGTTCGTCGTCCCGACGGAGGCCCGCGACGCGTTCGTCTCGATCGTGCGGGACATCCAGCGGTCGGGGCACTACTCGTTCCTCAACGTGTTCAAGCTGTTCGGCGAGGGCAACCGGGCGCCCCTGTCGTACCCGATGGCCGGGTGGAACGTCTGCGTCGACTTCCCGATC